>JAEOTL010000347.1 GCA_016839845.1 Promethearchaeota archaeon | reverse complement strand
AGCTTCAACTAGTAGGTCATCTTCTTTATGCAAATGATATACTTCTGTAATTTGATCTCCAACCTTATAAACGGGATTTAAAGAACTAAGTGGATCCTGAAAAATCATTGTAATCCTATTCCCTCGGAATTTTAATATTTCAAATTTTGTTTTTTCAAGCAAATTTTCATTTTCAAATAAAATCTCTCCTTTCTCAATTCTTCCAGGAGGTATAATTAATTGAAGAATTGATAAAGCAGTAACCGATTTTCCACATCCAGTTTCACCTACAAGTCCAAGCACTTCACCCTTATAAATCTTGAAAGAAACACCTTCTAAAGCTCTAACAATTCCTTCTTCCGTGTAGAAATAAGTTTTAAGGTCTCGAACATCTAAAATTACATTATTTCCTTCGAAAGTTTTAGCCTCCAATTGTTTTGCTTCATGTAATTCTAGTGCTGCTTGAAGTTTCGCATCACTTTCCTGAGTGATCTCAGGTAAGTATTTAAATTTTAAAAATACATAAAAAGTTATAAGATAAATAGCGCTTATAACAATAAATAATATACGAATGTCTTGGTCCCAAATTGGGAGATCAAATAATCGCTTGAGATATAGTTCAAAAACGATAAGTTGAATAGACCAAAAACCAAATGCAATAACACTTGCAATGTTGGAAGATTTCTTAAAAACATTTTTTGGAAGCTTTTTTTCAGTAGGCATTATAATATTGATTATAGATAAGAGAGCTCTATCAAATGTAACTGCAAAAAAAGCCCAAAGAAATCCGAGTAGAAATTCGTCATATTGAGTATTTATAGGGTCCCAATTCATCGGTATTTCTAATATATCAATTGAAAGAAAAATTAATCCTACAAGCCATGAAATCCCAATAAAGACTAAATAGATTCTAGTTAGTTTTTTGCGAAATAAAGGATATTCTTCATATCGGGGTACTAATCTTTTTGAGAGAATAATAAGCATTGCAAAATATATGCTAATCATTCCCGCAAAAAAAAATTCCATTCGCCAAAATCCATAATCAAATAACCAAAAAAAAATTCCAAATATTAACCTAAGAGCTAAAATTATACCAAAAGCAATTAGAGAACTTATTATCGATACTTGTAATAATTTTCTGATGTCAACTTCAAATCGTTCATTTTCTTCTGGAATCGTGATTTTGTTTATGAAATTAGTGATAAGGAGCAAAAAAATTAGTTCAAATATGGATTCAACTATGAGCATACCGTAGTTAGTCATTTTATATCACCATTTTATAAATTTATACGAGGATCTAATGCATCTCTAATACCATCTCCTAACAACATAAAACCAAACACTGCTATCGCGATAAAGACTCCTGGCCAAATAGCTGCCCACGGAGCATCAAATTGTCCTTTAGCGTAAAAAATATCCGTACCCCAATCGGCAATTCTTTCTTCTTGACTCATTCCGAGAAAGGCAATAGAAGAAAAACCTAAAATCGCGGTTCCTATTAGTCCAAAAAATGCAATTAATATTGGTGCTATTGCATTTGGGACGATGTGTTTAAACATTACTTTAAAATTATCAGCTCCACCGGCATAAGCAGCTTCAACATATATATTTTGTTTTGTTTGAAGAACTGAGGAACGCATTAATCTTATATACTGAGGTATTCCAAGAAGTCCGAAAATTAACATAATATATATTAGTTCATAACCTAACATTGGAAGAATAAGAATTACTAATAATAAATTTGGAAATGCAAAGATTAAATCACAAGTACGCATTATAATCGCATCGACAATTCCTCCAAAATATGCAGATATTGTTCCTATAATAGTTCCTCCAATTACAGCAATAAGAACTGGCAAAAATCCCATTGTAAGTACAGTTCTGGCCCCCCAAAGAAGTCTTCCAAGAAGATCATAAGCATATTCAGTTGTACCTAAAGGATGGTCTTGTGACGGAGGTGCAAATTTTACACCGCCAGGGATAATAGTAGGGTAAGTTACATCTTTCAATGTATATTGTGTAAGCCAAGGAGCAAATACTGCGCATGCCACTATAAAGAGTATCATTAACATTCCAATAACTGTTAGTGGCGTAAGAAGTCTTCTAAACTTTCTTCTTTTACTTTTTATCTTTTCAATTTTGTATTCAATATCAGAGAATTCAGGATCACGCCATCCTGGGATTAAATAGAACTTTAGCCATTGAGCCAAAGTTTTTTTACGATATCTTAAATGTGGATCAATATTTTTCGTTTCTTCAATTGAAATTTGAGTTATTATTATTCACATCCTTAGTATAATTTCATTTATAAGTTATT
>JAEOTL010000346.1 GCA_016839845.1 Promethearchaeota archaeon | reverse complement strand
TTTAAAGTTTTGTAAATTAGATCTAAAAAGGTCGAGATCACCTTAAATTTATAAATGATAATATACAATTAATATACAGATATAAATTAAAAATAATTTTTGTAAAAGTTTTCGAAAAAATAAGATGGATAAGAAGGACGGAAATATATTAGAGAAAAAAAAGCTTGAAGAGTTGTTAATAGAAACAGAAAAAAAACAGAAAGAATTAGAAAAATTAAGGAAAGAAGAAAAACATAAACAGCGTGAAAAACTAATTCAAAAAGAACATGATCTCGTAAAAATAGGTAATAAGGAGCGTATATTGAATCTTCTTAAATTTAATGCTTTAACGAGTAAGGAAATTGCATTTAAACTAAATTTAAGTGAGAAAAATACCCGGACTTATCTTCAACGACTAAAGAGAGAGGGTAAAATTAGAGATATCGATAAAAAAGGTCGCTTTTTAATCTATACCCTTCAGAGACCTCCGATTTCAAGAAATCAATACAATGAAATTGGGGCATTAGAAGATGATTTAAATTATCTCCTCAAGCTTATTGAAATAAAAATGACTCCTAAAGATGGCGTAAAATTTACTCCTACGGAACTCATGAAAATTAGGAGGATTGAAGAACGAATTGCTGATAAAATAGGAGGAGATTTAAAAGCAAGAGAGGTTGTTAAAGATTTAATCGATTTTGAACAGAGCTTCAAGGAAGAAATAAATGAGAAAATAGCTAAACTCGAAGAAAAAGTGGATCTTATTACTTCCCGTAATGTTAAGTCTACAAAAGATAAGATATTCTCATCCGATCCAGAGAACTTATTAATTTCCAATAAACAAACTTCAACTTATAAGGAATTAATTGTTTGTGATGTCTGTGGAACGAAATTATCTCATGATTATCTGTTTTGTAGCAAATGTGGCAATAAGTTACTAAAAAAGCAAAAAGCTAATAAAAGAAATCAAGTGACTGGGGAATACGATTATCTCTTCAAAACCATTGTTGTAGGTGATGGGGGAGTTGGTAAAACAGCTCTCACACTTCAGTTTTCAAAAGGATCCTTTAACGAGGACTATTACATGAAATTTGGAGTTGACTTTCACGTGAAAACAATTTCAATTGATACTTCTGAAGGACCTATTAACTGTAAGCTCCAACTCTGGGATACAGGAGGCCAGGAACGATTTATTTCCATAAGACCAATGTACTATAGAGGCTCGTTAGGAGCAGTGCTCGTTTTCGATCTAACAAACTCCGCAAGTTTCAAACATTTACCACAATGGATAGAAGAAGTTAGAGCAAGCATAAAAGATGAAATTCCGGTGTTGCTCGTAGGAAACAAAAGCGATTTAATTGACCAGAGAGCAGTCTCAATTGAAGAAATTAGCAAATTTGCCAATGATTTCAATTTGTATTATATGGAAACTTCAGCTAAAACGGGTGATGGAGTTGGGGATTGTTTTTATATTCTTGCGTGCTTAATGATCGGAGAGGGAGTTCCCGAACATATGATTGCAAATGCAAGCATTTATGCTCCAGGAGAAATACATAAAAGAGGAGGTCAAATTTCTGCCGCTTTAACTCCTTTAAACGAACCTCAAGTTGCATATTCCGCTCCACTTGTCCCAGAAGCAACCGAAATAGATTTTAGAACTCCTGATGAAATTCTGAAAAAGGTGGCGGTGAAATCAGGATTAGAAACCTTAAGTAGTGATGCTAATGTGTATAAACCAAAAGTAGTTCCTTTTACATATTTTCCTCGTGTACCTACACCACCACCTAAAGAGTTTCAACATTCATACTCAGAAAAATCAATGATAGGTATTAACCGTCCAAGTCCATTTGGTATATTAAAAAGAGAAGAACCTTCTAAGCCTCAACCCATTTTAGGGATATATGGACCTACCCTTAAACCTCAATCAGAAATGACTGGTATTTCCCCATTCTTTCAAGCAGCAGAATCTAGTGCTGTAATAAAGAAAGAGAAGAAAAGGAAAACTAAGGAAAAAAAGAAGCAAGATAAAGAAAAAGTACACTCTCGTCGAAGAGTTAAACTCGAAAAATTCTTGAGTAGGTGTACAGATATCTCAAACATCAACGATATTATTGTTATCGATACGAAATCGGGAATCGATATCTTTTCCCAATCGTTTGGTGGAAGAAAACTAGACACAAGCCTAATTTCTGGATTCTTGCAAGCTATTAGCAACTTTGGAACGACAATTTCGGAAGTTGCAAAAGAATCTCGTACGTTAACTATTGAATATAAGGGTTCAATAGTCATGCAAACTGAATTTGTCAATTTAAAACTAATTGTTACGTTGAAAGAAAATCCCTCTTCTAATTTCAAATTTATTATGGAAGAGTTAGCCTATGATATATATAAACAATATGGAGAAGAGATAGACAAGTTCACAGGAATATTGAAACCCTTCCAGAATATGAGCGGATTAATTGAAAAACATTTGAATACTTCGTTTCTTTATCGCCTAAAAATTGTAGAAAACCCTAAGATCAAGTTAAATATGTCTGAGAAAGAGATGATTAGTAAAGCCCGAACATTTATGAAAGAAAATAATTTTGACTATTTCTATTCACTATATTTAATGCCAGAAAATATCTCTACTCCTAAAACTTATCAAATAATATTTAATTTGATTGAAAAGGGAATATTTCAACAAACAGAAGAATGATTTTCAAAAAAAAATTTATTAACTTCAATCAACATTAAAGTAATTTTAATTTATGTAAAGAATATATATATCCTAAATTAGATCGTTCTCAATTATTTTTTACAATTTTATGAAACCATTTTCGTTATTGATAAAGCCAGCATCAGCAGATTGCAATCTCAGATGTG
>JAEOTL010000345.1 GCA_016839845.1 Promethearchaeota archaeon | reverse complement strand
TTGGTCGAATTTGATGTGACTACTGGAAGAGAGCTGATAAAAGATTATAAAATAAAAAACGGAGAGTCCCTATCTTTTACGGGATGGATGTTAAAATGTATTGGTCAAGCTGCGAGTGAACATAAAGATGTTCATATGTTGAAGAAGGGGAAAAAGAAACTCTATAGATTCGATGATGTCGATATATCCATAACGGTTGAGAAGACTATAAATGGAGAAAAAGTACCGCTACCCGTCATAATAAGAAAAACTAATGAAAAGACAGTTAAGGAGATTACTCAGGAAATTAGAAATGCTCAAGCAGAAGAAGTAGATGAGGACACGTTACTCGGTGTTAAAAAAGAGGAAAAATTAAAAAGGATATTCACTAAACTACCCAAATTTACAAGAAAGTTTGTTTATTGGAGATTTGGCAAGAACCCATTATTTCTTAAGGATTTTGGGGGAACTATTAATCTGACTTCAGTAGGGATGTATGGTGATATCAGAGGATGGGGAATTCCTATCGGAGTGTCGTCTCTAATGTTTGCGCTGGGATCAACCACGATGAAACCTGGAATAATCGATAATAAGATTAAAATTAGAGAATTTCTTCATGTCACAGTACAATTTGACCATGATATAGTAGACGGAGCTCCTGCGGCTCGATTTTTATCAAGACTAAAGGAAATCGTCGAAAGTGGATTCGGTCTTAAAAATTGATTAATAAGAAAAACAAAAATCGCAAATGATGGTATGTGCGGATATAAAACAACCTTAAAGCAAAACTATGTTAAATTGGAAAAAATAGAATCTCAAATATTTGATTCTAAGTTTGGTAATATAGAATATATAGTTAGAGGAGAAGGACCCACAATCCTTGTTTCGCATGGAATATCTGGCGGGATTGATCAAGGTATCCTCCTTGCTAATAACTTCTTGAGTTCGAATTATAAACTCCTTATAATTTCAAGATTTGGATATTTAAAATCTGCATTTCCAGAAAATCCTTCAGCTGAATTACAAGCTGAAGCTTATAAACAGTTAGTAGATAACCTGGGGATTGAAAAGGTTATTATTTTTGGGAGTTCAGCGGGAAGCACTTCCGCAATTCAATTTGCCATTAAATATCCTCAATTATGTCAAGGATTATTGCTTCATTCTCCAAATGCTCCCCTAGATGATCTCCCTGGCACACCGCCAAAATTTATTTTCAAGTCAAATTTCATTTATTGGTTCTTTTTAAAATTGTTTGGAAAAAGAATGCTTAGTATGTTTGTACCTAAAGAATTATGTAGAAAACTATCAAACCGAGAGATTAAAGATATTATCGACAAGGTGTTCTTTTCAGTATTACCGGTAACAGAACGAACCGAAGGTGTTATATTTGATGCTTTTGTTTCTAATCCGTCAATTAATGATAATCTACCTTTTGAGAAGATAAAGGCACCAACATTAATAATGAACGCGAAAGATGATCCAGCAACGGTTATTGAAGGAGCAAGGACACTTGCGGGAAAAATTCCTAATTGTAAATTAATTGAATTTGAAACAGGGGGGCATTTAATGATAAATTGTGAAAAAGAAGCAAATCAACAGATAAATATTTTTATCAAAGAAAAAGTAAGAATATAAGATATAGTGATGTAAAAAATGCAAAATAAGTATCAAGGTTGGATAGAAGGTTTTGGAAATGTTGTTGATGAGCAACTTGGCGTAGAAACAAAAGAAAAAGTGTTGCAACAATGTATTTCGTGTCAGAAAATATCAAATGATGATGATATGGCTCAGTGTATAAAAGAAGTAATGATTCAATTTGATCAAGTTGTACCTGATAAAGAAAAAAGAGATACCGTTATGGAACAACTGGGAAATACCTGTTTTCATAATTTTTTCTCTAAAATCGCCGAAGATGTAAAAAAGAAGTCAAATGGGATCGAAGAGATAATTCAAAATATTAATATCGCATCAGGAGGAGAACACTTCAAATTGGAGGAAAATAAGGTGTACGCCACATTCAATCAATGTCTTTGTCAAGTAGGGGTTAGGAAAACAGTAGAACCCATCTCAAAGACATATTGTAGTTGTTCTTTGGGATGGATGAAGAGTTTATTCAATATGCTTCTGGGTAACAATTTCACGGTGGAATTACTTGAGTCTGTGGTCAGTGGGGGAAAAAATTGTAGGTTTGTGATCAATTTGGGATAACACTTTTTAATAACCAATCCACTAAATTCCCATAATATCATAACAACCAATAAATTCACAATTTATTTTTATGACTCTATATTTCAATATATTATTTTGAAATTAAAAGTTTAAACATGAAAAGGAGAGTCTACTATGAATAAAAGTATGGAAAAAAACAAGAAGGTAGCTACTCGTTTCATTGAAGCCTTCAATACTGATGATTGGGATACCGTTCATGAAGTGGTTACCCCCACCTTTTTTCTCCATCATCCTGTTGGTGGGGATGTTCAACTCGGACCGCAAGGTATGATCGGTGTATGGTCTCACTTCAAAGCCGCCCTACCTGACTCATGGCATCCTATCCCCGTGATGATTACAGAGGGTGATTATCTTGCGAATTTATTGCCCACATATGGTAACTTTACAGGTGAAGCCCATCAAGGAATTCCCCCAACCGGGAAATGGTTGGAATATGGAATGGTGAATATAGTTCGATTTGAGGATGGCAAGTTGGCAGAGGCATGGTTCGGTATGGACCCATTGGCAGAAATGCAACAGATGGGTGTTGTACCCCTACCTCCACCGCGTCAACTTAATACCCCAGAAAAGGAGAATATCGAGTTATTTCAGGAACTAATCAATACCAACAGCTTAGAGTATGACAACGTGACTGCCTTTAACGATGTTGTGATTACACTAGGTCCCCCCCAGTACGCTAAAGATGTCAAGACGAGAAAACTCGAGATCTACAAATTGGAGGAAAATTCTTTATCTTTAATTCATTCGCACGAATTCCCCACGACCCCGTCATATTCTGGGGATTTGTCTGTCAATAAAGAACTCAGTAAAAAAGTCGTCACTCGGTTCTTCGAAGATGTGCTAATCAGACATGATTCAGATGTGTTAACTGAGATTATATCCTCCAACATCCTTATTCATCCTACGGCTATGCCTTGCGAAGCTATTTATTATGGTTTTAAGGGTGTAGAAGATTGGTTAGGAGAAAGCTGGAAATCATTCCCTGATCTCACAATTATAGATTATTATGCTGTTGCTCAAAGGAACATCGTTGCAGTACGCTGGACAGCACAGGGGACTTCACAAGGTCAATTTGTGATGCTCCCTCCGACAGGTAAGACCGTCAAATATACCGGTGTATCAATGTTTCGTATTGAGGAGGAAAAGATCGCAGAAATATGGGACACTCGTAACACTCTGGGAATAATGCGCCAGTTAAATCCAGAAATGGGTGGGGGTCATCACCATCATTAACTTATATGAATAAAGAGGAGCATCATGATAAATCAAAATTTTGATGATTGGGTACGGTCTTTGTATTTTCCTCATAATGATAACATTGTACTATTAGTGTTATCGTTTGTAATTTTAATTAGTGTTGGTTTACTCGCAACTGTTTTATTACGGAGCCAAAAATTAGACAATAAGCTTAAGTTGGTTCTCTTATCAATCTCATTAATCTTCGGGGGGATAATATTAGGTGGAGTGCCTAATGTGGTGTTAGTTTTTCAGCACATTTTTGCTGATTTTCTATTTCCATATCGTTGGGCTTTTTTACTAGTAAGAATTGTGATCTTTTTAGGACTCACTTTGGTTTTTGGGAGAATTTTTTGCGGTTATGTATGTCCTTTAGGAGCAGCCCAAGAACTGGCATCTATGATTCGTTTCAAACCAAAAATAGATTATAAGAGAGAGTATAAGAAAAAGAAGACCTATCTACGTTGGGCTTTTTTTGCAGTATATGCAATCGCCTCAATGATTTGGGGGCTAAGTATAACGCTTTTTATGAATCCTTTAAATGGATTTCTTATTTTATGGTCTACTTTTGATCTATCAATATTTTTAGCATTTATCATGCTCACTATAACTGTTGTTATAGGTGTCTTCATATATCGTCCGTATTGTAGGTTTTTCTGCCCATTTGGTGCTTTGGCATATGTCTTCGGAAAGTATAGTCCACTAAAAATAAGGAGAACTGCTCAATGTACCGAGTGTGGTATTTGCGAAAAAATATGCCCAACATTGGAAGGGTTTAAATTCAGTACTAAAGCTGAATGCTATTATTGCAATCGTTGTATTGACTTTTGCGTTAACGAAATGTTTATCGATAATAATAAAATCTCTCAGATAAATAGGCTTCTTACAACATACTCATTAGATATTGAGTCTACATCAAAAGAAAAATACTTTGATCAAATTATCAAAAGTATAATTCGATTACTTATTCCGTATAAACGGAACGATGTGCTTGAGCAGTTTAATCATGCCCTAAATGGTAAAAAAGACATGTCTTTTGATGCTATTCAAAATATTGTAAAAAGATTGCAAGTGATTTTTCCAGAGGAGATACAACGATTCGACATATCAAATTATAAAAATTGGATCGAGCAAAATGAGTCTAGATGGAAAGATAAGGTTGAACCAATATCTCTTGATAAACTATTTTATGGTTTGAAAAAAGAAACATAGTTACTGAATATATATAATCCCAATTATTAACGTATGGTGAGAATAAAATACTTATTATTATCGTAGCTATAATTTCTGTTGTAATTTTTATTGTATTGAGTATTTTCCAAATTTTACTCGCTGTTGGATTACCTCTTGGTCGATTTGCTTACGGTGGCAAGCACGAAACCCTCCCAAATAATTTAAGGATTATGAGCATTATCGCGGTTGGAATCTTTATATTTGGGTCAATTTCTGTATTAGTTCAAGCTGAACTCTTCTTAATTATACCGAATTCTCTGGTGTTTTTAGTTGTTGTTTGGCTTCTAGCTTTCTACTTAGCATTTAATACCTTGGCAAATTTAATGTCTAAAAGCAAACCTGAGAAGTATGTGATGACCCCTATTTCTCTTATCTTAACTATTTGCTTGTTCATAATTGCTATTAGTTCATAGAGGATTTCTGATTATTTAATTATTCAGAAACACCATTAAACTAATCACAAAGTAATAGATTTGATAGGGAGAAACACCTATTCTTTCAAGAATTCCTCTATACTTACCTGCCGCGAATATACCTGAAATAATTATAAGAATTAATGAAACAATGGCAGAGATAATTGAAAATAATGCAAAAGCACTCCACGCTGAGACTGATTGTAATCTAAACCACAATGCTATCATCCCTAAAACTGTTAATATTCCTGACCCAGCGACAAGAATTAAGTGCATTTTTCCTCTGAGAGTTGTAAATTCGCCCCCCTCATCAAGTGGGAAAAAGAAAGCAACTAATACTCCTAAGATGGAACTGATAATAAATAAGACTGGTCCTAATATTGGACCTCCTCCATCGTTTAACCCTCCGTGTAATCCAAGATAAAAAATAAATAAAAGAATACTAGAAATGATAATAAACGATTGCGCCAGACGCCTGTTAGGAGCACCAACTGCAAATAATGAACTGATATCATCTCGAACATGGCTATAATCCGGATGTATACTACCGCAATAAACCCATAATGCCGTGTATACAATTGGGCTTAACATTCCAAAAATTGCTAATATTTGAAAAATGATCATAATTTTCTGATTATAGTAATTATTTTTGATTGGGGTAATTGTCAATGATATTAAAACGTGATCCACGCCAGAACCATCAATAATGGGGTGTCCAAAAAGGAATCTAATTTTTTAAAAAGAATAATAGAAATTTACAGAATTATCAAAACAATTCTACGTTCAAAATTTATTTTTACTTTTATATGAATTTTTATATCATCTAGTTTTTCCGGAGATTAGTTAACAAAATTACTGGAATCAACGATTAAGTCAGTTAAGTAAATACCGTTTTCCCAAAGTTCTACGGAAATTCCTTCAAGATCGTTAGGCATATTCAAATCTAAATCTGAGTAGGAAAGTTCAACATCGATAGATTCATTCGGGCTAACTTCTAAACGAAGTGTAAAAACACTCAAAAAAGATAAAGGGATCATCATCAAGATAAGAAGAAAACACCGAAAATATTTTAAAAAAAACGATTTAAGCTTTCGAATACATCGGAAAGAGTTTTAAGATAGGAAATAGTTTAGCTGTTACAATTCCACAAAAAATAGCTAAACATCTTAAAATCAACGAAAATAATAGGGTTCGTGTATTTATCGAAAAAATGGATAATGGAATTTAGCAACGTTCATACGCCGATGAATATTCAATCTTCTTGATATGTTTTTTTCTAACTTCGCTCCGAATAATGCTACCAAATTCATCTCTAATATATTTTATGAAATCCTTTAATTCTTTATTTTTTGATTTCATCCTGAGAATTCTAGAATCGATATTTAAGACATCCTTCATAAATCGATTTGCCACATAATTTTTATTTATCAGGTTGAATTTATTCAAATACAAATCATGAAAGCTTTTCAGGTTTGATAATTTAAGCAAATCCTCAGAAACTTCAATTTCATCATTTTTAGCTTTAATCTTCATGTTTTACCACTCTTTTTCTTCTTTTCATGAACGATCCACATTCATTCTCTGGGTCAGTTAACGATGCTTCCGCGGCGTATGATGAAGGTATAAGCAACGAAAAGTTCATTGATATGCAGCAAAAGACCAAAGATACAGCTTGAATGAGTTTGAATTTCCTCATATTAGATGTAAGGTGTTATTTTAGTTGTTTCCTATCACAATTTAATTTTATTAACTTCTTAATCTTCTGATCCATCAGCTTTTCTATTGTTATCGCTATTTCCTTTATCTTCATCTACAGGCTCTTCATCTCTAATAGATGGTGAAGATGAGGTGCGTTTCATCAATTCTGAAATCGATGGGAAATTTCCTGATCCTCCCTTAGAAGGCTGCTCCAGGTTCTTTTCAGCGCTTTCTGAACCGGTTAAGGTAGTAGTAATTTTTGGTGGTGTGGATCTTTGTGGACCTATTTCACTTGAAAATCTAGCATAACTAGACTTTACAAGTAACTCACTTATGAGGCGAGATGTGTGATGCGAAATATCCTTAAAATACTCGATCGCTTTTATCAAATCTGATTCTAAAATTATTTTTGTAGCTAATTCCAAGTCAATTTTAGAAAAATTTATAATTTGATTGGTGGTCAAGTCTACAACTTGTTGAAAGTATCCTAACGCTTTATGATACTCATCCTCGTTGGAAAACCCAAAATCTTGTTTTTCGGATGCTAAATACTCTAGCTTTCTATATAAAATATCTATCCCCATAAAACGCAAGGAGATGATTTCCAACTTATTCTTTAATTCTTCCTTTCGAGAGTCTGAGATATCTTCTGATTCGATAAGCTTTTTTACCATCTGATAGACCTTTTCTTCATGGTCATCTCGTTTTTTTGGGAGAGTATATTTTAATGCTTTGCGTGCAATTAGGAATCCGGGGAACATTATGAGTGCTACAAGAAATTGTCCATAGACCGCGAATCCTGGTGATAGTAAACTCCAAAATGATTCTCCAAGATAGTATTGGAAATATAATTCATATGCTATTAAAAAAAATATGGCTGTACCACATAATATTATAGGACTTATCATAGCTAAGATTGGACCGTAATCTTTCTTTCTTAATATTGAAATAGAACCAATTATAGCTAAGATATTCCCTATAATAACAAAAATCATTGCTCCTACTGAAATTCCTAGAAGTTCTAAATTCCTTGTCCAAAAAATATCTGTGCCAACTTCCCAATCAAACATTATATTATATCCAAACATCCACATATCCCAAGAATATAACCCATCAAGATTGAAACTTGCTGCTGGAGTAGTTAAACCGAATAAACTAAGACCACTACCCATAAGTAATAGAATCCAAGCAAAATTACGCCATGGTCTTTTTTTTGTTTTTAACTTTTTCATCCTAGGTGATACGGGCTTGAAGTCAATCAATTCACCACATTTCGGACAAGAACTTGTATCCTCAGGGGTAAGGGGATTACCACATTCGCCACAATAATTGTAAGTTGACATTTTAATCCCAGTTCAAAATCTTTTTAGATCAACATAACAAGAATGATTTCTAAAATTGTTAGATACTAAAAATGTCATTCCTTTGGATCTTAATATTGTATTTTAGGGCATTATAATAAAAACTTTATTAATTTTATAAAGAGAGGCAATCCGATTAATAAAAGCATTAAATATTAAAGTATGAGATTCAACATTTACACTTAGAAAAGAAAGAAGTGAATTATGCCAAGATACCCAAATAAAGTCATAGAATTCATAAACAAGCTCCCTGAAGGGCAATCTGGATTAAAGAAGTTGATTAAAAGAAATTATAAAAAAATTGATTTTGATAAATTAAATCCCGATGAACTTGTAAAAGATGAAAAAAAAGCAACAGATTTTTATATAACCCTTATTAAGGAGATCCTCTCATTAGATCCAGGTGCGATTGAGTTGCTAAAGAATTTATCTGTTATAAATCTAGTAATAGCTAGCAATATTGATAGACAATCTCTTGAAATATCGTACGAATCATTTTTTATAGAGGAAATTTTCAATGTATTACTAGAAATGAGATTTCTGAGAAAAAAAGTTGAAGAGAAAGAGATTTATGAATTTACAGTCCCTCAGATTAAGGAAGTTTTAGAATCTCAAGCTGAGAAGGAATCCCACATATATGCACTCAAATATTATGAAATAAAGACCAAAAAATTCAGAGGTAATTATCAAGATGCTATTGAGGTTCTTTTCCATAAAGTAAAGGTAGACCCTACTCATGAATTAGTTAATGAATTTTTTGTATTAGCAGAAGAAATTGGTGAAATTGATCATCGCCATGTGAGATTAATAGATATAGCCTTAGAATTACTTGGACTTGAGGAAAAATACAGAGGACCAATTTTATTCGCACTTGGTAATATTATCTCTATGATCGGAAATCCAGAGGATGCTGAAAAAATGTACCTTGGTGCGATAGAAGTTTACAAGAATTTAGCAAAGAAGTATTATAGAATTTATCTACCCTATATTGCGGCGATTCAAAAACATCTTGGAAACGTATATATCGATTTAAAACGTTTCGAAGAGGCAGAAAAAATATATAGTAATGCACTTAGTTCATATCGTGAAATAGAAAGGCAGTTTTATGATGTTCATTCTCCTAGTTTTGATATTAAAACGTATAACGTTCCTGAAAAATCAAATATTGATGAATTAGAAGCATATAACGATATTTTAAAACAGCATTATGATATATATTTACCATATGAACCCGTAACTAAGAGTCATTTTGGGAATTTACTCATTGATCCAGACTTTTTAGAGGACATTAAGGATGGATCAATTGATTCTATAGAAAATTATAAGAAGATGGCAAAAATGGGCTACGATATGTATTTAGCTAGCATTGCTAAAACTTTGACTAATCTTGGATTAACATATAGTGAACAAATGAAGTTAGAGGAAGCGGAACAGATGCACCTTGAGGCATTAAAAATAAAAAGAAAAATAGCGGAGAATTATCCCGATCAAGTTTTACCCGAGCTAGCTCTAACTTTCTTAGACCTCGGAGATTTATATGCTAGCTTAGACAGATTTGAAGACGCAGAGCCAATGTTCAAAAGCGCCTTGGGAGTATATAAAAAATTAGCAGAACAGAGTCCAGATATATATTTACACAATATTGCTATTATACAAAACTCTCTGGGGACAATCTATACTAGATTAGAGAATTTTGAAGAAGCGGAGAATTTGTTACTTGAGGCATTAAAAAATTTTAAGATCTTTGCAAAAAATGATCCTAAAACTTATAAATACAACGTTGCTGATGTCCAAAATAATTTGGGCCAGTTATTCTTGACACAGAGAGATTTAGAACAGGCAGAGCATTATTTAACTAAGGCTCTAAAGAAGGATCCATCAAGTATTAATATATTATATAATATTGCGAGTCTTGAATCGTTAAAAAAAAATCAAACAAAGGCTTTGGAATTACTCAAGACGTTAATTGAGATCGATAAGAATCTTACCGAGAGAATACTATCTGATGAAATGTTTGATAATATTAAGGACTTAGATGAGTTTAAGGAATTAATTGAGAGAAAATAAGATCCCGGAAACAAATAACATAAAAGAATACTTTTATTTAGTTGCCAATTCAATTAGAATAGAAGGTGAAATATTTTGACATTAAAAACAAATATTACCGAAATGTTTGGAATTAAGCACCCAATTGCAAATGCGGCTATGGGTCCTTTCAGAACCACTGAAATGGCAATAGCAGTCTCAGAGGCTGGTGGACTTGGTATGATCTCTCATGCTAACCAATCTATGGACGGGAGAGAGTTAGATGCAATAGTTGCCATGAAGAAAAATCTCGATTACGTTGTAGAACACACTAACGGAATTTTTGGGTTTAATATTAGAACCTCACGATTAACTATAAATTGCGACAATTTGATATCCGAAACCTCAAAGCATATAATGGCTAATCCAAAATTAAGAGAACAGTGCCTTTACGCGCTAACGAGTGCAGGTTCAGCCGCGCGTATGCCTAAAAACAAAGATTTTCAGAAATTAAGGGAAAATTCACAGGTCAAACACTTCCATGTAGCCCCTGCACTTTGGTTAGCAGATAAATGTGTGGCTGCGGGGTGTGACGGGCTAGTAGTAACCGGTTTTGAAGGAGGAGGGCATCAATCCTATGAAAAAGTTGGCGGTATGGTTTTGCTGCAACAAGTACAGCAGCAGCATCCAGATATTCCGAAAATTGCATGCGGAGGTTATGCTACTGGTGATGGTATGGCGGCAGCCTTAGCCATTGGTGCTGGAGGTGTTGCAATGGGATCCAGGTTCATTGCGTCAAAGGATGCCGAATTTCATGAAAACTACAAGAACGTTATCCCCCCAGCAAAAGCTCAAGATACCATTGTGAGAACTGGGGGTTTAGGAACCATTCGACTGTGGAAGAACAAATTTTCGATGGCGAAGGGCCTCGTAAAAACTAAAGAGGAAAAAATAGCTGAGGAAGCAGCGATAAGAGACCATCGAACCGCTATTTCACAAGAAGAGCTTGCCGAAGAGCTAAGAAAAGATGCGATTGCAGGTTTTGCAGCCTACGAGGGTGATATGGAGAACGGGTATGTGTTATTAGGGCAGAGTATTGGAGCAATAAACCAAATAGAGAGTGTTTCAGACATCATTGAAAATGTAATTAGGGATGCAGAAAAAGCTTTAAGAAAAGCCATCACTTATGTAGTATAATTTAACTACTCTTCCCAAAAAAATATCATTATTCTTTTTTTTATTTTATTTTTGGAATAATCAATAATCTGGTAAATGAAAAGTCTATCATTAAATAATTTATTTTCTTAATTTGCTAGCAGTACTCTATTAAATTTTATTAAATTCAAAATGAAGTCAAATCAAAAATCAAAAGTAATAGTTCTTTTAATTTTAGGAATCAATTTTGCTTCATTTCCAATAGTTAGCTTTAAGCTTTGTTTTATTACAGATATTAACAACAATAATCAAGAATTCAAGGATGCTCTCACGTCAGATGATACTAAACTGAAGATATCATTAGTTTCGGGGAAAATCCATATTAATAATAATTGGACTGCTGCAAAGACTGCGGGAATCTGCACAGGGAATGGAACGTCTTCTGAACCTTTTATTATAGAAGACTTAGTAATTAACGGCGAAGGGTCAGGAAGTTGCATCCTAATTGAGAATTCCAATGCTTTTTTCAAAATAGAAAATTGTACTATTTATAATTCTGGATCAATGGGGTCAGATGCCGGAATCAAGTTGGATAATACTAACAATTCCCAATTAATTAGAAATAATTGCTCATCTAATTATATTGGGATAAGATTAAGCTATAGTAATAATAATACTATTTCAGAAAATACTGCAACTTCTAGCATTGAGAGTGGCATATTCTTATACTTCAGTAACAATAATACAGTTGTTAACAATAGCTTGTATTGGGGGCGAGATGGGATACATATATTTATTTGTAGAAATATCACTATCACGGATAATAAAATGAATGACTGTGGAATGATATTGTATGGAGACTTATCATCAAATAGTATAAAAGCAGATACTACAAATTTAGTAAACGGAAAACCAATTTTCTATTATAATAATGAAATACACCTTGGACCAGATAATTTCACGAATGCTGGACAAGTTATACTATATGATTGTCATGAATCGTCAGTTGAAAACTTGAATACTTCTTATGGGTCAATAGGAATTGCATTATCGTCCTGTACGAATATTAGCATCAGGGGAAATGTCGCAAATAAAAATAAAAATGATGGGATTTGTTTAAGTGAAAGTTATAATAATATTTTAAAGGAGAATAATTTAGATGGCAACTTGGAATCGGGGATTGATTTAGAATTTAGCCATTATAATGCAATCTCAAAAAACAATGCCTCCGATAATTTTAACGGGATCTCCTCCTGGATCTGTGATAGTAATAATATTTCGGGAAATAATTTTAACAATAATCGAGGGTATGGAGTGTATTTGCATGATAGTGAATACAACAATATAACTAATAACATACTAAATAAAAACCAGTTTAGTGGGGTATTTTTACACGCTAGTAATTACAATTTAATTTCTGGAAACACCATAATTAAAAATCTCTTAAGTGGAATACATTTACATACAAGTGATGACAACACAATTTCGGGAAACTATTTAATTGAAAATGGTAAATGCATTAAAGAAGAAAATAGTGAAGGAAATATCTTCATAAATAACACTTGTATAGATATATTTCGTCTCGAATTGGTTATTGTAATCTCAATTGTGGGAGGGATAGGGTTAATAGGCATAACAACCATAATGATAATTAGACATAAAAGAAAAAAACTAAATTAGAACTCTTTATTTTTACTTTTTTCATATGTTTTAAATTATACAATTAACGATATATTGAATAAGAAAGAAAATTTCTCAATGTGGTACAATCGATGTGGTAAAATCAATGAAAATAATAATATTATAGAAACGTGAGATTATATGGGAAACAAAAAAATATTAACCATTGTAGGTATGGGTCCCGGTAACGGGATGGGTATTGCAAGACGATTTGGGAAAGAAAATTTTACTATAGCGATGATTTCCCGTACTGAAGAAAATCTAATAGCGCTCCAAAGTAAGTTAAAAGTAGAGGGGATTGACGCGCATTATTTCGTAGGAGATGCAAGTAGAGAGGAGTCTCTGAAGAATGCGTTTCAACAAATAGCAGAAAATTTAGGGGACACAGACGTGTTGGCCTATAACGCCGCTCGATTAAAAATGAGAAATATTCTTGAAGAACGATTCGACTCTTTGGTCACTGATTTTAAGGTTAACGTTGCCGGATTATTAACAGCAGTTCAAGCAGTTCTTCCCGGGATGCAAATAAGAAAAGAGGGTATGATTCTAGTAACTGGTGGACATCTAGGGATTGAACCTCATAAGGATTTGGCTTCTCTTTCTATTGGAAAAGGCGCTCTTATTAACTTAGTGAAAACTTTAGCAGAGGAATTACACCCGCAGAATATCCATGTAGCATCAGTTATTATAAGTGGAATTATTAACCCCGAAGATGAGAAATATAATCCCGATGCGATTGCAGAGAACTATTGGGAGTTATATATGCAGAAAAAAGAAGGGTTCGAAGTAGAGATTGTGTATTGACCTACTTTTTTCTACGCCAAAATTTTTATACAACTTTACTATTAGAAGATTTGATTATAAATGTCAGAAAGTGTAAAAAAGAAATATGATCAAAAAGTTGCGAAGGCTGCTGAAATTATATTAAGAGCAAAACCAGGTACAGAGCTACCAGAAGAAATAGTGGGAATCATAAATATTGCTGTTGGGGAAGAAAATGCTGAATTTATAACCGTCTTTGAAGAAAAAAGCTCGCAAACTATGGAAGAATTGAAAGAAAGTTTAAAAGGTAAAGGAATTGAATTAACTGAAGATGAAATATTGGAGAAGGTTGATGAACTTGCGAAAAATGGAGTAATGATGGATCAACCGACAGGGAATGGCATTATGATTTACCGTATCCTCCCATATGGGAGAATATTTGATTATCTCTTTATGAGAGATATTGATATAGAGGATCCAGATATTAAAGAGCTCGCTCGTTTGCAGCATAATTTACATGAAAAACGAAAAAGAAGTGTTCAGGAAAAATATGATAGTTATAAATCCGCAATTGATAAAGTCTTTCCAATTGATAGAACTATAATCAGTAGTTATACTAATCAACCAACAGGCGAAGAAATAGAAATTGTAGTTGATGAAACTATTGAAGTTCCAGAAGAGCAAATATTACCCACCCAAACAGTTAAAGAAATTGTTGATAAATACGATGATATTGCAGTCGGGAGTTGTTATTGTAGGAATCACACAAGAGTTCTTGGACATCCCTGTGAATATACGAATATCAAGGATAGTTGTTTTACCTTTGGAAAAAGTGCAAGACATACCGCAAAACATGGATTTTCACGACTTATATCCAAAGAAGAGGCATTGGATTTATTGGAAAAGATCAGAGATGATGGATTAGTTCATAAAGTTATGCATTTACGGGCAAATCCAGAACTTCGAGAAGATGCAATATGTAATTGTTGCCCTGATTGTTGTCCTCAAGGGGGAGGATTTATGGCACAACCAACTGCGAATTATACAAATTATCGAGCACAAGTTAATCCAGAATTGTGTAGTGGCTGTGGTACTTGTGTGGAGAAATGTCATGAATTGATAATTGAGCTCAATGATGATGGTGTCGCAGAACCTGATCAGGAAAGTTGCATAGGATGCGGTGTGTGTGCATACTTTTGTCCCGAGAATGCTATCTCAATGGTTAAAACTCCCTTGAGAATTGTTCGTATCATGCCCCCTCGTCATAAATAAAATGTATTAATCATGCTCTAAATTTGCAGAGAAAAGAGCTTAAATGGATCAGATAAGAAAATTCTATGATTTAGTGGCTGAAGAAACAGCAGAGAAGTGGTATCATAATGAAATTCTAATGCCCACCATTAAAGACTTTTTATCAAATTTTAAGTCTAAACCAAGAATATTAGATTTGGGATGCGGTGCAGGATATGAAAGTATGAGACTACATTCTTTGGGTGTTGAGGTTGTGGGAGTAGATTTTAGCGCAGAATCAATTAAAATTGCTCGAAAAAGAAATCCTAATTGCACTTTTTTAATTAAGGATTATTTTGAACTCGATAAAAAAATAGGTTTATTCGATGGAATTTTTTCAAGCGGTTCAATAATCCACATTTCGCCCGAAAAACTTCCAAAATTATTTGAAATATTAACCCCTCTTGTAAAAGAAAACGGATTCTTAGAATTAATTATTCAGAAAGGAAAAGGACACAGGGTTTTTGAGCGAATAATTAAAAATGAGAAAACTGAAAGGATTGTATATTTCTTCGCTCTTGAACAATTAAAACTGATTTTAAGTCAATTTTCATTTCTTTTCTGCCGAGAGGGATATTTAGATAAACAATTACTTGATATGAACTGGAGATGTTATATTTTTCAAAATAGATCTATCTAATTATAAACAAAACACATTCATACTATTAATGACTAAAAAAAAAGAAAATGAAAAGAACCATAGTAAAGATTTGTAATCGATACAAATACCCATAAATGGTTCTAAGCTTTAATTTGTACTCCGCCTAAACATTAACCTCGTGTTCTTATTCCTTTGACCATGATAAGTGAATAATGTATTGACCCCCATAATTTCCAAAGCTGTATTGAGAGTGGTTTTTCCATGTAAAGCCCCATTGAAGGGGACATCAGCTAATCTGGCAGCAATTTCATTGACCTTCTCCTCAAGTTGTTCTCGGGGCACACTTAGACTTACCAAACCTATTCTCTCTGCCTCAACACCATCAATAGTTAGCCCTGTCATCAAAAGATACCTTGCTTTTTTAATTCCCAAATACACTTGCCACAACGGCATGCTTGTCGAGAAACCACCACGAGTAGCTGGATGCCCTAGATTTGCATCATTTGCTGCAATTGAGATGTCGCACAAAAGTTGTAAATAACAGCCCCCAGCAAGACAATGTCCATGGATTTGGGCAACTGTTGGTTTTGGAAATTTCCAAATACGCAAGTATTTGGCATATATTTTTTTTTCTAAGATTTCATACATCTTTCGATATGTCCATCCCCCTTCAGGTGGTGTAATATAGTAGGAACCGTTTAAATCATATCCCGAACAAAAACTTTTGCCACTCCCTTTTATTACAATTGCACTTACCGATTTATCTGCTTCAGCATGATCCAAAACCGCATCTAAATCATCAAGCATCTGGTAATCCAACGCGTTGTGTCTTTCAGGTCTGTTTAAGGTGATATAACCGATTTTATTTTTCGATTCATAAAGAATTGTCTTAAAACTCATATTTTAATCACCAATACTTATTCTACTTCTTTCTATAATAATATTTGGGAATCAAATCTAACAAAAACCAATGATTATTTTTAAGAAAAAGAATTAAGTTAACGATTTCTAACAATAATATCGATGACTGAAGAAAACAACTATAAGCATGGAACCAGTAAAGTAAGACGGATTGGGAAACGTAATATTATATCAATTCTTTTCTTAGGAACCGCAGGACAAATCGCCTGGACTGTTGAAAATAGCTGGTTCAATACGTTTGTGTATGACAGAATTACGACCAATCCAGCCCCAGTGGCTTGGATGGTTATCGTAAGTGCAATAACTGCTACTCTCACCACAATCATTATGGGTGTGCTTAGCGATCGAACCGCGGGGAAATGGGGCAAAAGAAAACCCTACATCGTCTTTGGATATATTCTCTGGGGTGTCATAACCGCAGTCTATCCAATGGTACAATGGATTCAAGCAATTGGGATTTCTATTTTAATGGTTATTATTACCGATGCTGTCATGACCTTTTTTGGTTCAACGGCAAACGATGCTGCCTATAATGCATGGTTAACGGATATAGGACATTCAAGTAATCGTAATCGAATACAAAGCATTAACAATATCACAGTTTATCTTGCGGCAATGATTGCATTTGTGGCTGCGGGAGTAATGATCGATATTTTTGGGTACTTTGTGTTTTTCTACGTTCTAGGCGGATTAGTAACTCTCACTGGTGTGATTTCTGCAGTTTTAATCAAATCTAGTCCCGTAAAGCGAGATGAGATTAGTGGAGAAAAATACTTTTTCAAAGAATTTGCTGAACTGACAAATCCAAAAATCCTAAAAGAGAATCGAACCCTCTTCTTGCTTTTTTTAAGCATGGCTTTAACAGGGATTGGGACACAGATTTATATGCCTTATCTGTTCATATTCATGGAAAATTATGTTGGTTTCTCTAAAATTGAATTAAGTCTATTTATGGCTATTTTCTTGCTTCTCACGATAGTTGTTTTGGTTTTTGTGGGTATTGTTAGTCATAAGTTTAACCGCAAGACTTTAGTTTTAATAGGTTCGATTTTAGGGGGCATATTTACAATTATATTAGGATTTTCAGCGTTTCTTATTTTAGGAAACAGTTCATTAGCAGTAGTAATATTTCTTCTTTATTTGATAGCAACCATACCAGCCTTGATGTCTCAAGTTGCCCACGGTGGGTGGCTTCTTGATAAATATCCGGAAGGAGATGTCGGAAAATTTCAAGGCATAAGGATGATTTTCATGGTTTTATTACCCATGGTTTTCGGACCTCCGATTGGATCGGCTATTATAAGCACATTTGGAATCCCTATAGCTGATGGATTTATCCCAACTCCCGAGATCTTCATTATTGGGGGATTAATCTCGTTATTCTCAGTGATCCCAATATTATTTATTCGAAAGACAGAAGGTCAAATCATACTTGATATAAAAGGTTCAATTTAAATATAATTGAATAAACAATACTACTTAATAAAAAAGACTCGCCTAAATTTATCATGCCCAGTACAATCTTTTCCCATCAAGCCCCAGCGCTAGCACTAAAAGTAAAGTTTCCTCAATGGTTTGACGGAACTGCGTTATGTTTAGGTACAATCTTACCTGATTTCAATTTTATTATTGACTTTTTCTACTCCGTCAATTTTTATGGGTTTACTCATAGCCTCATTGGTCAGATTTTTTGGACTGTACCTTTAGTTATTATATTAGCTCCTATTTTTTCCAGATTCATAGCTCCATTTTTAGCAAGAATTACAAGCCAAAGAGGGAAACTTTTTGAACCCCTCAGATATTTTGGTGTAAATGAATGGAAATATCTTAAAAAAAAGAGATTCAATTACAGATTTTGGATAATCACCGTTTATTCTGCTTTTATCGGGGGTCTATTTCATATATTATTAGATTGGCCGTCGCATGCAATGGTGTACCTTTTGCATCCTTGGATTAACTGGTTGAATTTCGATGTTTTGTTTTATTCAATCGTGAATTATGGGACGGTCTCATTTGGCTCTTTAACTTTTGAAGCAAACCTAAAACTATATAACCTCTTATGGATTATTGAGACTCTCATGGGTGTATTTATATCTCTTTACTTTCTGAGATACATTAAAAGACATAATTTTATTAAAAAATGGTATTCAAATTTTCAATAAAAATCCTATGGAATCAGATTTAGAATTTTAATTATATCTTTAAATTATGATGATTCAATATAGATAGTGAGGGATTAATATAATGATCTCAAGTATTTATACCACGATTAAAATGAGATTTGGAGGAAAATGAGATTGGGTAATAAAAAATTATCAAGACCTAGATGTGAGAGTTGTGGAAACCGAATCTATCGAATTTATAGCCCGTTTAGGAAATCTATTTGGAGAGACATTCCCTCACATTGTCCAAGATGTGGTAAACAAATAACTTTTGATAAAAAAGTTCAATTAGATGAACATGATGCTTTAATCTGGTTGTTATCATGTTTTGGGGTTATCGTGATTATAGTCGTGATATTTATAATTTTTTAATAAACCATGGATAGCTCATGAACTTCTCTCAGGTATTAGAAAATATACAAATCTTAGAATCTCAATTTTTCTTTCCCTATTGTAGAGGGTCCTCCGTGACCTGGATATATCTTAAACTCATCTGAAATATTTTGATAATATAAAATTTTCCTACTACTTTCAATCAAGACACTATAATTAATAAGTTGTCTCGGGATTCTGCCCCGCAGCAGTGTATCTCCAGTAAAAATTAGTTTGTTATTATAATCTATCAGCATTATATCATTTTGCGTGTGACCCGGTGTCTCAATTACATGAAGACGTTCTGCTCCTATTTCGATTATATCATTTTCTTTGATAATTTTTATATCATCATCTTGCGCTCTCCTAAAATTATTGATTAATAAAGGAATATTATAATAATCCATGATATCAAAAGCACATTGTATATGGTCGTGGTGAGGATGAGTTCCTATTAAATAAACCGGTTTATATTCTTCTCTATTTATTAGGTTTTTAACTGCATTTGAATCTATCCCTGGATCAATAATTCCGATCTCTTTTGTATTTTCATCCCCAAAAAGATAACAATTAGTTCTGAATCTTCCACTCACTTTCAACTGGTCTAAGAGAATAGTTGTTCACCGATTCATTCATTATTAATAAGCTTAAGTAACTTATCCTAAAACAAATAGTTTTTTCGCAATTAAAAACTATTCAAAATGCAGTCCAATATAGTAGTTTACAAAAAGGTTTTACTGATGAAACTAGTAGGAATTTTTCGTAAAGACCTTAAATTTAAAGATAAATTACAATGCATATGAAAACTATTATCATATATAATACCGCCACTGGCAATACAAGAGCAATTGCAAATAAAATGAAAGAAGTACTGGAAAAGCATAATCATGAATGTGATATTTATAGGGATAAAGAGATTCAGAATGAGATTAAGTCTAATCCTCACTTTTTTGATTCTTATACTTTAGTATGTCTGGGTTCCTGTACACATGGCTTCCAACCAGCGATTACATTCAAGAAATTTATTTACATAATTAAAGATTATGATTTGAAAGGCAAATCTCTCGTGTGTTTTTCAAGTTCGGGAGGTCAAAAATGGTGGAAAGAGACTTGTAATATAATTAAAAATAGTTTTCCTGAAATGAACCATGTTGGAAATTTCGGTTGTAGTTTAAGAAGATATGATTCAACCATTAAAAATTTCGAAGAATTTGTAGAAACACTTGATTAGGAAGATCCTAGTTTTATTTCATTAAACTTTTTTAATGATTTTAGTTTACTATTGAAATGTCGATAAATAATAACTATTTAGTTTGATACAAAAGGAGATGATTAGTGTAATGGATGATATTGAAATTAAAGATGGTAAAATGATTGGCGGTTGGCGAGCGCCCGAAAACCTATACAGGGGCTTAAAAACCTCTATTCATGATGATGGTGTTGCAAAAAAAGTTGGAATGCGTGGGGGAACCATCCCTGGTACGATACATTTAAGTTTATTTGCACCTTTAGCACAAAAAATATTTGGAGATAGATGGTTTGAGAAAGGAACAGTAAGTATGTACTATACTTATGCAACTATAGATAAAGAGGAGGTTAGAGCATTTATAGAATTACCCGAAGGTACAACAGAAGATTCCCTCCCTATCACAGCAGATGATGTTCAATATAAAGCTTGGGGTGAATTGAGAAGCGGACAACAAATTATGACTGGAACTGTTTCTATTGGAAATCCAAAAAAACCTTCGTATTTACAATCACTTGAACTAAAAAACAGTCCCCCTGAAGAATTGCGCATCTTAGAAGGAATGAAAGTAGGGGATGAATATGGTCCCGAAGAAGTAATAATTACTCAAGAAGCTGCGATAAAGGGATTACCTGGGATAACTGATAGACTGGAATATTATAAGAAAGGTTCTCCATGGGGAAACTCAATTCTATCTCCGACTGCTTCGTTCGGAGCTATGACAATGGGAACAACATCATATAATAAATCTTGGGACAAGGGAGTTCCTTTTTTTGGCGCTACAGAGGTAAAATATATAAACGGGCCGGTGCTTGTGGATGTGTCATATATCGCTAAGGGAACAATCGCTTCCGCAGGTGTTTCCCGAAAAACTGAGTATTATTGGCTCGATGCTACCCTCGAAGATAAAGAAACAGGTAAATTAATAGCATCTATGCTCCATATGAACCGATATATGAAAGCTGGGTCACCAGTTTATGAAGATCAATAAGTTAATGGTAAGTTTAAACAAATCTTTTTCTTTTTTTTCTTTTAATAGGAAATAAAGTCCCATTGAAAAAACTAAGCACCCCAAAATCCTATATCTTCTTCAAACCCTAAGCTTTCAGAAATGGTTTTTTCTCCGTTACAAACTTCCTTTAGCTTTTTCCAAAGTAATTCAGAAATATCTTCTAATGTTTTGTTGTCGGTTATGATTTTACTTGCATCTATATCGAAATTGTTACCCATATATTCACAAGTTTTAGGATTTCCGCAGATTTTAATTACTGGAGCTACTGGGTTACCAAATGGCGTTCCTCGACCGGTTGTAAAAACGATAATATTAGCTCCAGCGGCAGCAAGAGCAGTTACGGACACAACGTCTAATCCGGGTTCAACCATCAACCATAATCCCCTTTTTTCTCCCGGTTTTTCTGTATATTTAATAACACCTTGTATAGGAGATTTTCCAGCTTTCGCAATATTTCCTAAAGATTTTTCTTCTGGTGTACTTAGTCCTCCTGCTATATTTCCAGGAGATCGGTTTTCACCCGAAAATACTTTGAAAGGTTTCTCAATCTGTTTGGCAACTTCTTCATTTACGGCCCTTTTACTTAATAAATGTACCGCCCCTCCCCATTCTAGAAATTCTGGGAGAATAGAGGTTCCTCCTAAATTTACCAACTTATCAGATACAATACCAAGAGCCGGATTTGCCGTAAGTCCTGATGTTGCGTCAGATCCACCACATTCTAAGCCTAATGTAAGGTGCGAAAAATCAAAAAATTCTCTTTTCAATTTCTTTGCTTCTTTATCAAATTCTTTGCAGATGGCTATTCCTTTTTCAATTGCACCAATAGTACCTCCCCTTACATTCTGTATATCAAACGATTCCACTGGTTTTTTTGATTCTCTGATTTTTTCAGCTATATCATTGCTAAAAAGATTTTCACATCCAAGTCCTATAACAAGAACACCATATACATTTGGATTGCTTCCAAGACCTGCCAAAATATTAAATGTATTCGAGAAATTACTCCCAAATTGGCCACATCCGTGAGGATGTGTGATCGCAACCCCATCATCTATCTTTTCAGCGACTCTTCGAGCTACAGTATTCGCACACACCACTGAAGATATGACAGCAATTTTATTACGAATACCAACCTCACCATTAGAACGAGAATAACCTAAAAAGCCCTCATCCATTATTTTTCACCATGAAACAAGAAGTTTTGGTATTAACTTCTAATTATTATTAAGTTAACTTCCTTTTTTCTAAATACTTTCCGTATTTCCACCAGCGATAACAAGATTTTGCTGCTGCTGCTGTGGATCGATAAGCAACAAATCCATTAGATAGAGATTTAGAACGAAATTCAAGGTTTAATTTTATCCCTTGCTCAAACATATTCATTCCGCTGGAAACACACATTAATAATTTACCCGAATTAGGGGATAAAGCATTAGAGATTCCTTCAATATAATCATCTAAACTATTTCCTCTTCCATAAACAAGATATTCTGGAGAACTTGCCATAATTACTGAAGAAAATTGAGGTTCCTCTCCTAACATCTTTATAATTTTAATGGTATGTTCCATACTGGCTTTACCGCCAAATTCTAACGGATTTTTTAAGTTAGAGTTAATTTCTGGGATAAATTTTTGGATTTTTTGTGTCACCTCTTGCGATAAAAGAGGCATAATTAAACCATTCCGTTCAACTTCGTCAGTACTTTCTACCGCTGTACCTCCACTCATCGATAGTACAGCTGCTCCTAAGGTTTGTGGAAATGGATAAGTAAGACTTGTCTGGATCATATCTGTTAATTCTAAAAAATTATTTACTAGAATTACACCAGTTTGACTTGCCATTGATTCCCACATTTTATAATTCCCTGCTAATCCCCCCGTATGACTCATAACTGCTTGATGACCAGTTTGAAATATACCACCTTTCCAAATAATAACAGGCTTTTTTGCTGTTGTCTCTTTTAGTAATCGTACAAATTCATTTCCGTCTCTTTTAATGTTTTCGATATACATCGCAATTACTTTTGTGTCAGGATCCTCTTTAAAATACTGAAGAAAATCAAGTAAATCCAAATCAATTTGGTTTCCAAGGGAGACTACTTTAGAAAAATTATAACCTAATGATGGTGAAAGCATTCCATGAGAGAAAGCAATCCCCCCACTCTGTGATATGAAACCAACTTGTCCGTGGTCTATTAAATTTCGGGGATCTTCAAAATGTTCTATATTTTCTGATTTCCCATTTTTATTATTATTTGCATATCTCATCGCACTCATAGGCATTAAAAAAGTGAGTTTTGATTTTGGTGAGATTATACCCATACAATTGGGACCGAGGATACGTAATCCATATTTTGAGGCAGTCCTATTTAGATCTTCCTCTAATCTTTTACCCATTTTATCAGATTCAGTGTCTAATTCAGAAAATCCACTGCTAAATATGTGTGCGAAAGAAACTCCTTTTTTCCCTAGTTCCTCAATAATCGACGGAGTTATCTTTGCTGGAACAGCTATGATGGCAAGATCAACTGGTGTTTCGTCTGGTATTGAAGAAATAGAATCATAAAACTTGTATCCCATCAAATCCTCATCAGTATATTTCGGGTTTACGAGGTAAATTGGGTTGGGAAATTGAGAAGATTTCAATGCAAAAACATACTGAGTTGCCCCAGAAGGATTAAATTTTGAAACACCAATTATAACTATCGCCCGAGGATTAAAAAGTCGTTCAAATGGTATATTTTCTCTTGAAAATGGAGTGCTTTTCACTTCTATTTTGGTTCACCTTTCGGTTTTCCAAGATATTCGATACATAGATTTTAAAAAGATGTTTTAAAGAAAAATTTTACGATAGAAACCATTAATTAGATACTTTCAAATAGAATAATATCATGGTAAAATTA
Organism: Promethearchaeota archaeon; assembly: GCA_016839845.1. The sequence goes on along the minus strand of JAEOTL010000345.1, from coordinate 41,332 downwards.
TAATAGAAAATAAATTGCTTTACCTTATTTTTTGCAAAAAAAGAAAAAACTGAGTTGGTTATTATGTCAAAAATGGATGTAAATTCAATAGGGAAATCAAGAGAGGGAACATTTAAGTATGATTGGAAAATGAGTGCCTTGTATAATTTGGGAATTGGTGCACAAGCAGAAGATTTAGAATTTGTTTATGAAAGCGTGAAAGGGGGTTTGAAAGTATTTCCTAGTTTTGCCACGATAGTTGCCGGGAGCGGACTGCTTTTCCCCCCAGGAACAAATTTTGTCAGATTATTACATGGTGAGCAATTAATCCGCCTTTATGTGCCTTTTCAACCAAGTGCAGAGATAAAAACTAAAGGTGTTATAGAACATATATATGATAAAGGAAAAGCTGCGGTTATAGTAACACAAGTATCGGGACATTCACCTGACGGTGAACATATATTTGATGCCAGGTATGGGTTTTTCGTTGGTGGCGGTGGAGGCTTCGGTGGAGACCCCGGACCAAAAACCGTGCCCATAAATCCTCCTGAAGGAGTAGAACCTGATTTTAGTATTTCTTATCAGACGAGTCCAAATCAAGCAGCATTCTATAGACTCAATGGGGATACCAATCCGCTACATATAGATCCGGATTTTGCTAAAATGGCAGGCCAGCCAAAACCAATCCTTCATGGTTTATGTACTTATGGTATTGCTACACGTGCTATTGTGTATGGGTTATGTGATGGGGATGTGTCTCGCTTTAAAGAATTCAGTGCCAGATTTAAAGGCGTCGTATTCCCCGGAGAAGCTCTCGTGACCGAAGGTTGGAAGGATAATGGACGTTATATCATTCAGACCCGAAAGGAAAACACCGTAGTCTTAGGGAATGCTTATGCAATCATAGAGTAAATAAATAGATTTCATAAACATCAAAAAATTGATTAACATGGCAAAAATAAAAATACGTCCTGGTCCTTATGTTTTTCCTGCACCTACTGTTCTTGTAGGAGCTAATGTGAATGGTAAGCCAAATTTTAATGCGATTGGATGGTGTGGCGGACATGAATTTCGCCCCCCTTTAGTTTCCATAACTTCAAACCAGCGTCATCATAATAATATTGGAATAAAGGAAAACCAAACTTTTAGCGTCAATACAGCAAGCGAAGATATGGTAAAAGTTACCGATTACTGTGGAATTAAATCAGGAAGGGATGTAGATAAATCCAAACTATTCGATGTTTTTTATGGGGACCTAAAAACGGCTCCAATGATTAAAGAATCGCCTTTAAATCTTGAATGTAAAGTAGTCCACGTAGTCGATACGGCTAAACTTTTTAATGCTTCAATGGGTCATGATATCTTTATCGGTGAAATAGTACAAGTTTACACTGAAGAAAAGTACTTAACAAACAATCAGCCGGACGCAGAAAAAATTAATCCTTTGATCCTCACAGGTTCAAGAAGCCTATCTCGCTATTATAAGCTTGGGGAGGAAATTGGTGTAGCATGGCGCATAGGAAATGAATATAAAAAAGACTAGTGTGCTTTGGAACGTAATTATTAATTTTCTTTTTTTTCTCTTATTGTTTTTTCCTAGAAGATTAGAATCCGGAACACTATATCAGTAGTTATAATTGAAAAGTTTAGAAACTAATTTCAAATTTTAAATCACTTAAATTCCCAAGTACACTTTTCTTATTCGAGGTTCATTTTCTAATTCTTCTCTTGTACCTCTTATTTTAATTTTTCCCTCTTCAAGTACATGAATCATATCTGCAATATGCATTGCAAAAGATATATCCTGTGTAACCAATAAGGTGGTTGTTCCTTCTTGCCTTATTTTTTTGATGGCTTCAAATATCTTTTTTTTTACAATTGGTGCTAATCCTAGTATAGGATCATCTAACAAGAGTAGTTTTGGATTTGACATTAATGCACGACCCATCGCAATCATTTGTTGTTCACCCCCGCTTAATGTTCCTGCTCGTTGGTTTTTTCTTTCCTTAAGTCGAGGGAATGTTTCATATACAAATTTCAATCGATCTTTATAGATCTCCTTACTCTTTAGCATTTTCCCACCTACTTTAAGGTTTTCCAAGACATTCATATCACAGAATAATCTACGACGTTCTGGACAAAGTGATATTCCTTTTTTGGTGATAATGTGTGTTTTTAAGCCATCTATTCTTTCTCCTAGGAATTCTATATTTCCTCTTTGAGGTTTTTCTAAACCAATAATCAATTTTAGGAGTGTTGATTTTCCAGCACCATTTGGTCCAATAACAGCATTAAGAGATTTTTGTTCGATTTTTAGGTTTAATTCTTCATGTACTTTTGCATTCCCGTAATAGTGATATATTCTTTTTAATTCAAGCATACAATTTACCTCTACTTTCTATGGAAGTTCTAGTGTCATTCCTCCTTTTCTTAATATCCTAATGAAAACTTATACCTCACTTGTTATCATAGAAAAAATTCTATCACTTGTAAAATTTCTTAAACAGAAAAAGTAAATGAATAGAAGCATTCTAAAAAACCTAATTATTTCCGAAGTATTATGAGAAACAGAAATGGGACTAGAAATCTTATTATTAGAAATTCTTTTAATTTTATTTTTTTATTTTTTTTTAATGATTTAATATAAATATTAAATAGGAAAAAAACTAAATAACTAATGTTTTCAATTTTTTGGTGAAAACTCCAATTTTAGAAAATATCATTTTGTAATAAACTAAAATCTTAAAAAAAATTGGTGTACTAAGTTGGAAAGCGCAATTGAAACTCAAAATTTGAAGAAATTTTTTAATGAAATCCATGCGGTTGATGGAATAGACATACAAATCCCAAAGGGCTCATTATATGGAGTTCTTGGTCCTAATGGAGCAGGAAAAACGACTACAATAAGAATGTTATCGACTGTTTTACACCCTACAAGTGGAGATGCTACAGTATTAGGTTTTGATATAAAAAAAGAAGCTCATGAGATTAGAAAACGTATAGGTGTTTGTCCTCAAGAGCTTGTGCTTTATCCGCGTTTAACAGCAAGAGAAAATATACACTTAATTGCTCAAATGCATGGATTGACGAAAAAAGATTATAAAGAAAAAACTGATGATCTCTTAGGTAAAATGAATTTAATGGATCGTGCAAATTCTTTAGTTAAAGGTTTTTCTGGAGGAATGCAGAGAAGAGTAAATGTTTTAATGGCAGTAATTCATGAACCTGAGTTATTATTCTTTGATGAACCAACAGCTGGTCTTGACCCTCAATCACGACGTGTAGTATGGGATTTCATCAAGGATTTTCAAGAAAAGGGATCAACTATAATTTTAACAACTCATAATATGGAAGAAGCAGATGATCTCTCAGATGAACTTATCATAATTGATCATGGAAAAATTATTGCTCAAGGTACTCCAGACGAACTGAAAGGAAGATTAGGAGAAGGAGATATATTAGAATTCAAGGTTAAAGAGATAGATCAAAGAGATGAAATCATCGAACGAGCTATTAAATTAGATTTTGTACAATGGGGCAAATCCGTTGGTAAACATAGAATAGTTATTAATGCTCTTGATGGATTAAGACGCGTTTCTGAAATTATGGACACTATTAAAGTTAGGATGGAAGATATAGCTGTTCGTAAAAATACGTTAGAGGATGTATTTATTGATTTAACAGGAAGGAGGTTGAGAGATTAATGAGGGAATCTAATATTACGAAACAACTCTGGTATTTAACCTTGAAAAACTTTAAATCAATGATCCGAGAAAGATCACAACTAATTTGGATTTTTGGCTATCCCTTAGTCTTTATTCTACTTCTACGGTTTGGATATGGTTTGGAGGTGTATAAACTCTTTGCACCAGGTCTTGTGATATTGGCCCCAATTGTATTAATCTCGCAATTAGCAGGCCATTTTGCCGAAGAAAAGGAATCTGGGACTTTACAACGGTTAATAACTACCCCTGTCTCTCGCTCTACTATATTATTATCAGGCTTGCTATCACAATTAATAGTAGCAGCAATACAAATTGTAGTCATGCTAATCCTGGTTTTTATATCCGGAGCAACTTTCAATTCTAATACGAATATCTTTTTATTGTTTTTCATCCCATTTTTAGTTGCATTTACATCTCTAGGATTTGGCTTATTACTTGCCTCTGTTGTGAAAACTGCTAGTTCTGCTGGAGGTCTGGCCTGGTTTATCATTTTGCCGCTCCAGTTTTTAGGGGGATTAGCCACTGTTCCGCTAGTACCCTATATTCCTACAAGTCTAGGAGCGGAAGCTTTGGGTGCTGTAATGATTTATGGTAGTATATCATTTATTCCCGTTGGATTAAATTTGATCTTGATTGCTATTTGGGGAGTAGGCTTAATTTTGCTAGGTATACTTCTTTTCCAAAGAAAAACCGCAATACTCTAATAATTGTTCCTATGGGACATTTCTTTTTTTTTATCTTAATTTAGAATCAACATGCGGTCAGACTAGTTAAAAAAATATTTATCAACTTATTCTAGTTACGCTACTTTGAAGGATCCCATGTCAAATTTCGCTTGATAGGATAAGCCCAAAATTCTCCAGCAACATTATAGGGAACATTATATAAGTCTGCAGAATGAACTGTATATACTTTGGGATGATATCCGAATGCATGGGGGTACAACTGCGTCGCAAGGTAATCAGAAATATTTGTCATAATCTCTATCCTTACACTTTCAAGAGGTTCAGATATATAATCTCCCAGATATTGCTCTATATACGGATCATTTACTTGTGCGATATTTAAAGCTGAAACATTTGAAAATAATGGTTGGATCATACTAATTGGATCAAGATAAAATGGGAGATTAAATCCTCGCCAATCAGCGTACGCATTATTGCCTGTATCCATAACATCATAATTTAACGGCCCCATTTTATTCCAATAAAGTGCAGCATCATCTGGTGAAACATAAAAGTAACCAAAGCATGGCCACATAGCCCAATCTATACCATAATCCAGTAATATAATCCCTATATCCTTTAACCACTCTTTTAGTATAAGATATAAATCTGCTTCAAACCATCTATCCGTACAATAGAAATATTTTAATGTTTTGAGACTTGAAGCATGCCAGGATATGTCATCAGGATCGTCTGAAGCAACTAGACCTGTGGTATTGATCCCTAAATCATTAATTAATGTTTGCCTAGCCACAGTTAAGTTATAATAAGGAGCTTTGTCTAAAAGATCATAATCGAAATAGTTTGTGAAACCAGGGGATATTGGACCAATAGATTTATGAAACATATTATGTTGCATATCGAGGAGGATATACGTGTAGTTAATTGCATAAGAAATAGCTTTTCTCCATGTTACATTAATAAGTGCATTATTCATTTCAAGATAATGGTAAGTAATTCCAGGATTTTCATTTTCTATTACTATAATATACGGATTATCAATAAAAGTTTCAAAAAATACTAAACTTGAACCCTTCAACCAATCAATATCTTGAGCTAACATTGCTTGATATCTCGCATTAGAATCATCAATAATCTTAAAAATCAACTCATCAAAAATAGTTGGATCCATCCAGTATCTCTCATTTCGTACCATTTTTATGGAATTTTCTTCATAATCTTGATATTTAAAAGGACCGGTCCCCTCAATTTTATCCGCCTCTGAAAATGATATATAACGGTCTAGATGGCCATTCGCAAAATGATAAGTAGGGGATAACATGCTGCATGCCACATGAGACATCGCACCCAATATCGGTGTAAACGGCCTGTTGAGCTCTATCCTCATTGAGTAATCTCCTATCTTTGAGAAATCCTTGAAAATGGGTGTCCCATCCACGAATTCATACAATCTACGAGACGGAGTTGGACTCAAACCACTTGGTAAAGTCCTGGAATGGTTCATAAAGTGTAACAGTCTTTCAAAATTCCATATAACCGCATCAGAGTCAAATTTTGTCCCATCATGAAATTTTATTCCCTCTCTTAGATTAATTTCTAACAAGGTATCATTTATCCAGGTATAATTGCTTGCGAGTAAAGGTGTAAGTGGGAGCTCAGGATCACTCAAATTATAGAAAAACAAGCACTCTGCAACTTGTCTGATAACATCTATTGCTGTTGTGTCCCAAGCTTCAACTGGATCGATATCAATGGGTTCAGCAAAAGTGCCCACTACTAGGATTTCTTTATCAGATTGATCTTGCTTATTTTCTACAAATAAATTTAGATTTATCATCAAGAAAACATTTGAAATCCCTGAGATTAATATGCCTGACAATAGAACTATTATAGTTATTTCTTTTCTCGTATGTGCCATTTTTAATTAGCAGAAACTTAAGTTTATTCAATTTTACGATTAAAAATAAATCATCAGAAATTTAAATAAAATCCCTTTTAAATAAATTTTGAGAATACTCAATTTCATTTTCAAATTTAATCTATTCTTGATGCGGTTATTTTACTAATTATTAAGATATTTGATATATTAACTCTGATGGTTAAACCTATTAATCTTAGATAAGAGAGAAATTTTATTTTTTATATTTTTCTGATTGTTAGCTTTTTTTACAAATTAGTTTAAATACTAGTATATCCATCTCGAAACTTAACTTTAAAACAGAAATACCAAAAATATGGAAAAGTCATATGGAATAACTGCATTTGTACTCGGTATCATTAGTATACCAGTTAGCTTACTAGCAGGAGGCTTTATAATCTACCGCTTTTTAACTGATACTTATATTATTATTATTGCGGTAATTGGCTGGATTGTGCCTATCCTTGCTATAGGGTTCGGCTTAACCGGTGCTGTGGTATGTGACTCCAAAGGAAAGGCGATATCCGGTATTATTCTAGGGATCATAGGGATTACTCTCAGGATTCTTATACAGTTCATTCCATTCTTGCCCTTTCTTGGGAGTTAGTTAAGTAATTGCTTTCAGGACTTCTGATAATAATCCCCTAGTAAGTCCAGGTGCATAACTCAAGAACGAGCCTTAGATTGGAGGAAATTGAAAGCTGAGTAAGTAGACGGAGTGACTCCGTAAGTTAAAATTTTAAATTTCTAATTGCAAGCTATTTTCTTTTTAGGGCATGCTTCATAGCCTTTTTTTTAATCAACATTATTACACCAATTAGGATAGTAAATAGAAAGAGTAAATTATATCCAGGAATTCGTGATTCCCCCCTACAAATGTTATTCTCAAAAATATTACCTTCGCAATCAGTTTCTTTGATACAAACATCATTTCCAATAAAATTGTTTCCTGATATTATACTGCAATTGCTTCTTTCTAAAAAGATCCCGTAACTATTGTTGTTTGCAGAGTTTCCTGAAACGACGTTATTATTACTATACCACAAATCTATCCCTTGATAATTATTATTTAAGAAGTTTCCCGAAATAGTATTATTATTACTAAGGAGCAAGGATATTCCTTTGTGATGAGATGAACTATCGTTATTAATCAATTGGGAATTATTAACATCAACTAAAAGGATTCCTCCATAACGCCAATAGGAGTTATGGACAACACAATTTTCAATCTTAAAATAGACGCTTGAATTTTCAATCAAGATACCATTTGTTACTAAATTTTCTATGACATAAGGATCAGAATAAGTACCTGAGCCCGTACAATTTCCTGCATTTCTAAAATCAACCCAACCTGAATTACCGATTATATGAATCTTCCCCGATATTGTTGAGATTTCTAAATATTCAAAGTTTAAGGTATCATTACCTCTATATACCGAACCTATATAGTTGGTATCATTAATTATACCTGAGACTCCAAAACTGAACCCTAAAATAAGTAAAAATGTTAGTTTTCTTTTTAGAGTGAATTTCATTTAATTAAATCAAAGGTGCGATTGTTATTATACTATAAGATACAGTCTTATTTATGTATGATATCAGATTTCCTAGAGCGTTACTATTCAAGCTTATGAGTAGGACAAGAAGGAGTATGCTTATAAGCTAGAGTTTTTTGTTATTTTACTCTAGTTTTCCTCTGTTTTTGAATTATAAATCCCGTGATAACTATAACAAGAGCTAAACTGCCAATTAGGGTGAGTATATCATACCACATAATTCCTTCATCCCCTTCAGTTAGAGGGAGTGGACAATTCATCAAAGGGAAGTTGTCTTGGCTTCCATTGCTAAAAAAGATTTCATATGGAACGTCACCAATTCTATTGTTATCATCATCTGAACCTCTATAATCGTCCCAATAATTTCCTTTTATGCCATTGTCCCACGAATTATTAAAACCGTAATCCTTGGCATTAATGAAAGTAGTGAGGCAGTTAAGGTAAATTAAGTTGAAATTTCCAGATCCCAATAGAATCCCATTAAATCTGGGAATACTCGTGAGGTTATTTTGGCTAATTATGTTGTTATCACTTTCACTTATTCTAATTCCCGCGTTATTATTCTCCAGAGTATTCTCTGTAATGAGATTATCATGACTTTCCCATAAATCTATTCCTTCACGATTATCACTAGCATAATTTCCCGAAATGGTATTGTTATGACTTTTTATCAGTCCAATACTTCCCTCTCCATTGTAATTCTCATTCACATAATTTTCCGAAATCCTGTTATTACTACTCCTAAACAAAATTATCCCAAAAGAATTGTTAGTGACTATATTATTTACAATGGTATTATTACTACAATAACGTAAGATAATTCCCCCTTCGTTTGAGGAACTATTATTGTTAATCAACAAGGAGTTATTGACATGAGATAAGAGGATACCCACCATGTTGTTTTCAGTTGAATTATACACAGTACAATTTTCAATCTTAAAATAGACGGTTGAATTTTCAATCAAAATACAAGATTCTGATACTCCCCCATCGATCATCAAATTTTCAATAACATAAGGGTCGACATAGCTTCCGGAACCAGTGCAGAGTCCTGCAGCCTTCGTATCAGACCAATTATTAACAATGTGGATTCTACGCGAAACTTTAGATAGATTTAACTTAGTAATAAAAGCATCATCACATTCTTTGTATGAGGATCTTCTATCACATACATCCCTAATTGATTGTGAATATCCAAAAACGAATCCTAAAATAAGTAATAGAATTAGTTTTCTTTTTGGTGTGGATTTCATTGGATTAAAAATTAGTTGTTGTTGTTAATAGGATATAAAATCAGCTAGTATTTATTGACTTCTATATTGAGCAAAAAATTGAGGATTAGACGAGTTCCCGCTGTTTTTTTTAGTAACTATAATTATACCTAATTCTATCTATTTAATAATCTCGCATATGGTGTTTAGCTCCACATCTCAAACATTTAAAGATATTAACTTCTGGCTTGGTGAAATTATTCATATCCCCACAATGTGCGCATATTTTATTGATAATTTCCTCCCCCTTATTATTTATCTCTTTTGAGGTTCGCATTAAAAACAGTGTGTTAGGAGGTTTCTCAAATTTATAATCATCTAATAATTGAGTCCTGAGTAAAACCTCCTCAATCCTTTCTAACACTTCATTTCTTCTAGTTGCAAACATTCTTTTGGTTTCAACTTTTTCTCGCTGGGGTGTGATTCGAATGCGTACTGCTTTTAATCCAAATTCATGCTCATATTTAAGTTTGATATAATATGACAAACTTTCGAACGTAGTTTTAATATCATAAACTCTTATTATTGGAAAATTATAATTAAATTTATGAAGTTCTTCATCGGAAAATATGTTCCTCATATCTCTATTAAATGCCCATTGAACTGAATCCCCTCTTTTCACCCTTTCTTTGATAACTTTTTTAGCCACTGTCGCTCCGAGCAAACCCCCTAGTACAGCTGCATTCCAATAATAGATTTCATCCGAAAGATTACGTTTTACAATTCCTACACCTGCTATTCTTAAATTCGTTAGCACTAAATATCCTTCGATACGCGCACCAATTATCTCAAGGCTTCCCTTAAATGATGTTATAAACTGTTCCCGTTCACTATGTATATAATTTCCTAAAATAATTTCATCCATTTTTAATATATTATTAAAACTAAGAATTTTTGAAGCTTTCTCGCGGATTTCATAGTAGATTTCATTTATGATATAAGAACTATCTACCTTCATCAATTCCCCCAAGAATTCATTAAAATCTTGAAGATCATTCCCTGAATGCTTTAGTTTTAAGAATATGTCCTTGACAAGATTCTTCTTTTTTCTAGAATTTATTAACTTCTTGACCGTATCTGTTGTAAGTTGCCCATCTGGCATGATATATAGGCTGATATTTTTTTCTTGAATTTAAAAATAGAAAATATACAATCTTAATATAGGTGAATTCTCCTTATATAAGTTGTTTCTAATCATTACTACTTCACTTAATAAATGGATCGTCGACTATAATTGAACAGGCAATCGCTAGCAAACAAATTGTGTATTGAAAGATGCATGATCATCTCAGATTAATCCAATCTTATTTCGTGAGTGGAACCCGTAAAAGACGGGGTGGGTGAGGTGGGGGGTGTACGTGGGGTGCTTTCGGGCGACCAATTTAGCCTGTCACTCTCAATAGCACGAGTGTGTGCTATTGAACTAATTTTTTATATTAATATGTTAGTTAGATATTGAATAATTCATTTTTTTCTCCCAATTTAAGATTTCTGCACATTTCTCATGAATTTCATCTATGTGATCCGGATATTTAATATGTAAGATACGTATAAGATCTTCCTTCTCATTTATCAAATTTCTAGCATCGAGGAGGTTAATTAATGCTGCGAAGTCATAAAAAACTTTGAATTTAGCTGGTATTTTTATGAATCCCATATATATATTATTAATAAAACGCAATGCATTACGCATATAATCATCTATGTTTGGCAATTGATCTCTAATTTCATAAAAATGAATAGGGAGACAATACACGATTACTTCAAATCCGCGACCGTATAATTTCGGTTGAATTCCCTTCATTAAATCTGAATCAATTTTGTTTAAACATGTATTACAGAGTTTTGTAATGAATCTTCCCGAATATCCAATAGTTCGAAGATGAACACGACTATTTTTTGTATTTGTACGATTAAAAATGCCCTGAGTCTCACATATTGGGCAAATATCTACGTGATTTTTCATAATAATTCGTATTGTAATCATCTATTTTAACATGACGGGGGCATTAATTTATAAGATTTACTTTTAAACCTAATGACAAAAACCTAAATTAATACAATTATTACAGTTACACAGTCAAAAGAAAATTATATGTATGAATGAGGAAAGACATGTTTGTCGAATTTTTCTATTATTTGAAAGAAAGGTTGCCTGTAAGTATCACCGAATATATGACCTTGCTTGAAGCCCTTAGTAAGGGACTCATCCACAACATGGTTGAATTTTACTATACTTCCCGCTCAATCCTCTGTAAGAACGAGCACCACTTTGATATCTTCGATATTTCCTTTGCAAACTTCTTTAAAAATGCTATGGTACAGTTCCCCGAAGATTTTAAGCAGGAAATCTGGGATTGGTTACAAAAACCTATTTCTCTTCCTGAACTCATGGAGGGGCTCGAACTTCTCATAAAAGAATATCAACAATATCTCTCGGATGTTGATATCAAGGAGTTGCTTGAGGAACTTCTTGAAAAATATGGTGATAAGCTAGAAGGTATGCTCATGGCAAACGCTCCCGAGGATATCAAGAATGAAATAATGCAATGGCTTCAAGACAACCTCAACGCTCTGGCTGAGATTGGTGCTATGCAAGAAATGGGCGATCAGTTCACAAACCTTGAAGAATTGCAAAAACGGCTAGAAGAATTGATGCAACAACAGGATGAAGAGCATAACTTTGGGAATCGATGGATAGGTACCAGAGGAACCTCCCCTTTCGGGCATTCTGGGGAAAATCCGATGGGTATGAGAATCGGGGGTGGAGCTGGTATGCGAACTGCTGTCCAAATTGCTGAAAAGCGAATTTTTAAAGATTATCGGAAGGATATCGTTCTTGACACCCGACAGATAAAGGTTGCTCTTAAACGACTGAAAAAACTTGAAGAAATAGGAAAGCGGGATGAACTTGATTTAGATCAAACGATTGATAAAACTGCGAAAAACGCGGGGGACCTCGAGATAGTATTTGACAAACGGAGAAAAAACGAAATAAAACTTATTCTTTTAATGGATGTTGGGGGGAGTATGACGCCTTATGCTCGCCTTGTGAACCTTCTTTTTTCCGCCGCAAATAAGATGTCACACTTCAAGGACTTTAAATACTATTATTATCACAATTGCATTTACGAGAGCCTTTACAACAATGCTAGAAGGAATCCTGACGAATCAATAGACTTTAATGAATTTTTGCAAAAATACGACAGTTCTTATAAAGTGGTCTGCGTTGGTGATGCTGCAATGGCAAGTTGGGAATTGACCGAGAAATATGGAAGCATTTACTATTATCACAGAAATGAAATGCCAGGTATCTACTATATTAGAGAACTCGCTGAACATTTCAAGGATAATGTAGTGTGGTTAAATCCGGAACTTATTCGACCAGAGTGGTCTCCATGGACGCGAAAGATAATCTCAAGTATTATCCCAATGTTTGACCTAACTATTGAGGGAATTGAAGAAGCAATGGATTATTTACGAAAAAAAGGAAAACATATGTATACGACAGTCCAATATTTTAAAGGATTAAATTACTGAATGGAACTCAAATCCTTCTATTGATTTCTTGATAATTTACTCCAGGGGAAACTCCAGCAATTTTAAACAAGTCGTCATCTCCAATCAATTCCTCTATTGTTTCCAGTGTTAATTGTCTGTAAAAAATTGGTTCCAAAAAATTTTCATTATTAGTATATGGTTTATTTAAATTCTTTGTTAGCGAAGGATTCTCCTTTATTAAACTAGCCAGGGGAGTATGGTTATAAACACGATAGTTAAAACTTATTCCAACCGTAAATGGGCGATTATTTTTAAAGAAATTAATCATTTTTATCACTGATTCTATAGTTTCATTGGGATAACCGATAAATAAATCAATAGCTAATTTAATCTGATACTTTTGACAGTAATTCACAATTTGAGTTAAATCATCATATGTATATCTGTTTGATTTCTGAATTCTTTCATCACTATCAACTGAAAGAGTTATTAGATAAGCTTTTGATTTATGTAGAAGTTCAATAAGATGTTCATTAAACGGAGTTGGTTTCATATAAAGGGCCCATTTTAGATCCAAATCTCTTTCAATTAATGCTAAACAAAAATCTAATGAAAATTGTAAGTCTGTATTAAATTCAGTATCACACGTATGAAAATGAGTGTAGCCTTGGTTAACTAAATGAGATAATTCAATGATAATATTGGGAATTTTCTTAAAAGATACCTTGGTGTCAGCCTCTATACAGTATGGACATTGATTATTACAACCAACATGAGTTTCAAATCCAACGATGCCTTCCCCCTTTAAATATCGTGAATAATCTACTTTATTACTCCTCAAATATACTAAATCTTTATCCACTCCTGGTTCCCAACCATCATATGTTTTTTTAGTTATTTGCTTTGATTGCCACAATTCTAAAAACTTAGGAAAAACGATCTCCCCTGGTCCAATAATACCATAATCCGCATCAAGGTAATCTAAAATTTCATTAGGCATGACAGAAAATCCTGAACCTCCTAATATAACTGGGATATTCTGTCTTTTAACGTTCTGAACCAAAGATTTGAACTCAGGTAAAAAAAATTGGTTATTAAAAAAAATTGCAGAATCAATATTGCGAATGGTAAATCCTACTAAATCATATGATTTTGCTTTAATAGCTTTATCCAAATCTTTTTCTGGTGTTTTTGAAAAACATAAGTCTAATATTTCAACATCATGGTTGTGTTTTTCTAATGCTGTAGCTAGATATTCCAAACTTATAGGTATTACGGGAGGACTCTGGAATGTATTAGGATTTACCAGTAAAATAGTGAGTCCCATATAACCTATTTAAGACATTTTTGGATATATAATTTACTAGTTTAGAACTAGGTCTAAGGCTGCTTCACACTTAAATTGTTAACTTAAATGTGATCCGCAGAAAGGACACATAGTAGCCTTATCTGTGATTTCTTCTCCGCAATATTGGCATTTAATCCCCTTTTTTTCATTATTCTCTTCTTGTTTAATATACGGATTTGGGGATTTACCTACTGATTTTTCGAAGAAATCTTCTGATCTTTTCTTTTCTTTGTTAACATTACGATGTAAAAGCTTGTATACGATGATAATTACGATGACAAAAAAGATGAAAATGATGACAAACATTACGATTAAAACATTTCTTACAAATCCAAATACATTGAATAAATTTGCAATCTGTACCATTTTCATCAATTAAAAAAAATTGCTTTCTCATTTTATTTATTAAAATTCTAATAAAAAAAGCTATGTATTTTTTAGGTTTTTGCTAACTTAGCCTTGAATTTAGCATATTCTAATGAAAAAAGGGCTTAATTCAGATTCTACCTATTTATCATATATTGAAAATATTTATATATCTCCTAAGGCTGTTGTACAATGAAATCAATTAAAAAAAAAATAGATGATGAAAGATGATTTATCAAAATCCTGGTGCATTTTTTTGGCCAATAATACCCATAGGTATGATCCTCTTTTTTATTATTATCTGGTTGTTAGCAGGGATTAAAGTCATATTGGAATATGAGCGACTGGTTGTATTCAGATTAGGTAAGTATAAGCGCACAATAGGACCGGGAGTTGTGTATATCATTCCCCTCTTTGAGAAAAAACAAAAGGTTGATCTAAGGATTGTAACAGCGGATATTCCACGCCAAGAAGTAATAACAAGGGATAATATACCCGTTCTAGCAAATACTGTCGTGTATTACAAGGTTGAAAGGCCTGAAGATGCTGTTATTAAAATCGAGAATTATGCCTTTGCAGTAAGGCAATATACACAAGCCGCGCTAAGAGATGTCGCGGGGAACATGGAACTTGATTCTGTCTTAACAGAAAGAGATAAAATAGCCGCTGATATAAGAAGTATAGTAGATCAAGAAACAAATGAATGGGGAATCGACATTAAAAGCATAAAAATACAAGAAATCGAACTACCCTCAGAAATGAAACGCGCAATGGCAAAACAAGCTGAAGCGGAACGAGAAAAGAGAGCGGCAATTATTGCGAGTGAAGGTGAGCTTGCTTCAGCAAAAAATCTAGCAGATGCAGCTTCTTTATTGGCTGGAGAACCTGGAGCTATTCAACTTAGAACCCTTCAAACTATTAGAGATATTTCTCAAGATCCATCAGAAAAAATCGTAATTTTTATGCCATCTGAAATTGGGAATATTCTAAAAAAGCTTTCATAGCAATAGGAGACATTGAGATGAGTAGGACCTTTAATTCTAATCAACGATACATACAAATTGCATTTAATCACTCAGCATCTGATGTAGCAAGGATCTTACCTCAAATTCCATATGATCCAAGGATAATTTTAGAAGCAGGAACCCCATACATTAAAAAAGAAGGGATAAACGGAATCCGGTTAATTCGAAGGAATTGGCATGGTCTACTTGTAGCAGATTTAAAGGTAATTGATGGCGCTTATGAAGAAGTGAGTTTTGCCAATAATGCAGGAGCTGATGCTGTCACTGCAGCTGGAAATGCTCCAGATGAGACATTAAATTCTTTCAATGAAATCTGTGAACGCTTTGGCATCTTATCTATGATTGATATGCTAGGACAGGAAAATCCTTTAAAGAAAATTTTAAATTTAAAGCAAAAACCTAAGGCTGTAGTGATTCATAAGGGAAGAGACGAGGAAATAAATCCGAGAAACATCATTAGATATAAGGACATTAATAAAGTGCGTTCAAAATATAACGTTTTAATATCAGTTGCTGGGGGTTTAACTCACAATTCTGTTAGGAAAGCGTATTTTAACGGAGCAGACATTGCTGTATTAAATATTGTTAAAACGACAGATCAGAATAAAGGTATTGTTGACACCATGAATTTCAGAGCAATGATTCCTTCCATCCTTCGAGAAGTCGGAAAATAATTCATTTTTTTTTTTTTTTTTTATTTTAATAAAAATCCTAGAAATGAAGTATTTTGCAAATAAAGAATAGTGGATTTATTCCTATCTACTCTCAACTAACTTCAAATATAAACCTGAATAAATTTTCTTGTCATTAATGATAATTCACCATTTACATTTATTTTCTATTTACACTTATTAGAATACATATGCTTCCATCAGAAATTCGCAAACTAAGAAATAACATCTGGAAAAACTACCTTGGAGCGTTTTTGGGAGGTATTGGATATTTTTACAATGGAATAGAAATTTTATATTATCGTTATTTTGAATTAAACTTTCAGCAGATTGGCTGGTTATTTGGATTAATATCCTTAGTAATGCTTATTTTTGAAATTCCCTCCGGAGTATTCGGGGATTTGTATGGAAAGAAAAAAGCTCTTGTAATTGGGTCATTTTCGTTGGTCCTGTCTTCTTTAATAATAGCTACAACAAGTACTTTTTGGGCATTTGCCATAGGTTTTATTTTATGGGGGATAGGAGGAGCTTTTTATTCTGGTTCAGGAGCAGCACTATTCTATGACACTTTGCAGGGACTAAAAAGAGAAGAAGAATATGTAAAACACATGGGACGAATCGACGCACTTTTTATTAGTTTAGATATTATATCGGGATTTGTAGGACCATTCCTCTTTGCGGTATTTGTAAGAATTCCCTACTATATAAGTATTATTGGATATTCCTTATCACTCGTAATTTTCTTGTTTTTTTATGAACCCCGCAGAACAATCCCATTGAATAGAAAAGGATTGTGGAAGATTAGTTATGAACAATTGAAAAAAAGTATGAAAACCGCATATCATAGCCAGAGCTTTTGGCACATCACAACCTTCACAATTATTTTCTTTTTAACAGTAGCAGTTATGAACAATATTATTTTGCAGCCCTTTTGGAGAGAGCAACTAGGATTTTCTCTCGAGTTAATCGCAGTGTTATCTGTTATCCTAGTGCCAATTCAAGCTTTCTTTGTTTTTTTTTCCAATAAATTAGAACAAAAATTGGGAGATTTCAAATCGTTAATTCTCATCATTATTTTAGGGATAATTTCTATTATAGGATCAATTTTTTATATTAATATGATAATTATGGGGATTTTGGTAGGGATTGGGATGGGAGCTGCGAGTTATGCATACGTTATTAAGGATAAATATATCCTTCATCACGCTCCTGAAGATCAGAGAGCAACACTTCTCTCAGTAAATAATATGTTTAATTCTTTAGCTGTTTTCCTAATTTTACCGATATTTGGGATAGTTATAGATCTTACTTCTCTTATCACTGGGTTATTTATTGTATTCATAGTGTATATATTTCTAGGAATAATAGTTATTATTCTTAAGAAGAAGATAGATTAGTATAATAGGCGTGAGAAAAGCATTTATAATCCTTATTGAAATTATTCAATTTTCGACATAAGCTTTTTCATATTCTAGCTGATTTTGTTAGCCATCATTATTCTATGAATATGAGAATCATGAAAGAGCTCAAAAAATTTGAAAAAATTAAGAACCCGATATTGTTTGGGAGTTTTTGGGCCTATCCTTTTTAAAATTCCTTCCTGTTCAAGAGTTTCTAAAGATCTCCAATAGAAACTAATTTTGGAGTTATTTAAAGGGTCAATTTTAAAAAAATCTCTAATTTTTTTTACATTGATAAGGTTATTATAATTATCTCTGGTTATATGCTCTATAGCTCGTATACAATCTTCCATAAATTTCTCAGAGATACTCATTAGACCTACTTAATATGAACAGTAACGTTCCTTTTTAAGTTTTTTACATGCAAAATTTGTGCAAAATTTACCATTGACGGTAAAGGACAATCATTAGGATTACTATAATAAAGATCTAATATTAAATGTCATAAGATAATAACAACTTTTATATTATATTCGGTAGATTTGAATGGAAAAAGAAGAAAGTGAATCTGTTGAGAAGAGAGATAGATCTGAATATTATGATCTGTTTTTAGGGTTATTTAATTCTTTTAAAATGGGTTCTACCATAACAAAAGATCGTTAAATCTCAATTAATTTTTTTATTTCTTCAATACCATATATTGCATCGTCGGCATACCCGTCAGCCCCAAATTTTTGGGCAAGTTCCAAATTGAACGGAGCACCCCCCACAATCAATTTTACTTTATCTCGTAATCCTGCATCTTGTAAAGCTTTATGGACCACCCCAACTTGATCAACGGTCATAGATAAAAGAGAGCTTAACGCTACTACTGATGCTCCGGTTTCTTTCACTTTGTCTACAATAGTTTCAGCATCGACATCTCTTCCTAAATCGAATACTTCAAAGTTTGCGCTTAATAATAAAATACCGAGTAAATTCTTTCCCAAATCATGTTGATCACCTTTTACAGTTGCAATAACCACCTTAGCTTTCTCCTTCGCACTGTCAGAGACGGCTAATGCAGGTTTTAATACTTCAAGGCCCGCTTTCATAGTATCTCCGGCCAGTACTAATTCTCCAAGAAAATATTCAAATTCCTCATATCGACGACTTACTTCATCCATTCCCTTAGATAATGCTGTTAAAATCTCAAAAGGATCTTTTTCATCATCTTCAAGTGCAGTTTTAACAGCATCGGCAATATCATCAACTTCCAATTCAACAATAAGTTCAGTTAATTCTTCAAATTCCATGGTATAAAACCTTTTTTTGGTTCAAAAGTTGTATATTCCCTAATTTGATTTTAGTGAATAATAATTATTACTACTTTAGTTGTATTAAAAATTTTTTTAAATAATCAAATTTACCATTTATTATGGCTTTATCTAAGCGTGAACGTGTTATTCGAGCTTTAGAGCGTGATGATGAACCCGATATGATACCAATTCACACTCTCGGTTTTGAAAGAACGGGAACGTCTTATCAGTGGTATTTGGAATCAGAAGAGTTTAAGAAAAATGAAATCTTTATTGAAGGTGATTATTCAAAAGAGGATTATCGATGGCCGGGGAATATAACAGAGTTACGATTCTGGAATGTCGATTGTCACACTATGGATCCTTGGAGACATAGAATGAAATCTGGGATCTTAGAAGGTCCCACAGAATATCCGGGAAGTTACATAATTCCAACGAGTGGAAGGGTTTTTCAACGTGTAGAGCAAGTTGAAACTGGATTAACATATGCCTGGTATGTAGATGGAATTTTTCACACCCCAGAAATATTACATTCTTATTGGGATGAATATGGAAAACCTTCTGAACAGATTAATGACAATGTTAACTATTCTCCACAAATCTGGGAAAAATTTGTAGATACTCTTTCTCCATATCTATATCCGATGGCTAGATTAATGATTGCCATGAATGAGGCTCTATTTGAGGGGATGACAGTAGGAAAAGTGATATATTATATGCGAAAAAATCCTCAATTTATTCATGAGGTTATGACTGAATATACAAAAGTCAATTTAGAATTCGTCAAACGTTATGCCGAAGCAGGAATAGACATTGTGTTTTATTACGATGATTTAGGATATAAGGGTCGTTCAATGTTTTCTCTTGCTAATTTTCGTGAGTTTATGTTGCCCTATTACAAAAAAATCTACCAAGAATGTAAAAAGCATGGAATGTTTGTTCTCCAGCACTCTTGTGGATACATTGATCAGCTTCTCCCTGATATGGTTGATGCGGGATTGGATGGTATTCAAGCATTAGAACCTGCTGCGGGAGTAGATTTAGCACACCTAAAAGAGACTTTAGGGGATAAAGTAAGCTTTATGGGAGGAATGGATGCCACTCGAGTCTTGAGCTTTGGAACTCCTCAAGATGTTGAGGAAGAAGTAAAGCGATGTATTAAAGCTGCTGGATATGACGGTGGATATTTCGCTGGGCCAAGTCATAATATCCTAAGTGTGCCGTGGGAAAATGTCCTCGCATTCAGAGCAGCAATAGAAAAATATCGCAGTTATCCATTACAATTTTAGGTATTTGCTTAATTTATTAATATTTAACTCTCTCTAAATTCCCTCTCAATTTATTCAAGATAGTTCATAATTTTTTTATATAAGCAAAGTATAGGTTTAATTATGACGCTATCAAAACGAGAAAGAGTAATTCGAGCATTAGAGCGTGATGATGAACCTGATAAAATTCCAATCCAATATTTAGGTTTTGAAAGAACAAATAGTTCTTATCAAGAATTTCTTGAATCGGATGAATATAAAGAAAATGAAACTTTTGTAGAAAACAGTTTTTCAAAGGAAGATTTTCGATGGCCTGGAAATATAACGGAACTCCGATTTTGGAATGTAGATTGTCATCACATGGATCCTTGGAGGCGTAGATTGAAAGGTTCAATGGCTCCAGGACCCCCGGAACACCCTGGAAGCTTTATTGCCACACCTACCGGAAGAATATGGAAGATGGTAGACCAAGTCGAAACAGGAAAACCTTTTATGTGGTATATAGATGGTGTTTTCCACACCCCTGAAATAGTGCGTTCTTATTGGGACGAGTATGGAAAACCATCGGATTTTATCAATGATGAAGTAAATTACTCACCAAAAATATGGGATGAATATGTAGAGAGTCTCTCTCCATATTTATATCCAATGGCTAGATCAGTTATAGCTCTTAATGATGCTATGCACGAAGGAATGACACCTAGTAGAGTCGTCTATTTTATGCGAAAACAGCCCAAATTTTTGCATGAAGTCTTAACAGAATATGCGAATACAAACATAGAAATGATCAAACGTTATGCTGAAGCAGGCGTCGACATTTGGTTTTATTTAGATGATTTAGGAATGAAAGGGCGTTCTATACTTTCCCTCGAAAACTTCCGGAAATTTCTCATTCCTCAATATAAAAGAATGTTTTCAGAATGCCATAAGCACGGAATGTTTGTAGTTCAGCATTCGTGTGGCTATATTGATAAATTACTACCAGACATGGTAGATGCGGGACTAGATTGTATCCAAACACTAGAACCTGCTGCGGGTGTTGATCTGGCGCATTTAAAGGAAACTTTGGGAGATCGTTTGAGCTTTATGGGGGGAATGGATGTAACTAGAGCATTAAGTTTTGGTACACCTCAGGAAGTTGAAGAAGAAGTAAAAAGATGCATCAGAGCTGCCGGATATGGAGGTGGTTATTTTGCGGGACCAAGCCATAACGTATTAAATGCTCCTTGGGAAAATATTTTAGCCTTTAGAGCGGCAATAGAAAAATATCGGGAATATCCTTTGAATTTATGATTCTCGCTGCTTAGATTATCCCTTTTTCTTCTAGATCTTTTATTTCTTCAGGCGTTAACCCAAGGAAATGCTCAAATATCTCTTGATTGTACTCTCCTAGTCCTGCCCCTAAAAATTTGACTTTACCCGGGAAATTTTTTAGTTTAGGAACAATACCCGGAATTAAGAGATCCCCATAATCGGCATCATTCCATTGTAAAATGGCATCTCTCTCAAGCATATGGAGATCTGTAGCTAAATCGGCAATATTGTTAACTTTATCGCAAGGCACTCCTTCTCTTTCGAGAATGTGCATTACTTCTTGGGTAGTTTTATTTTTAACCCACTCCCCAATTAACTTGTAGAGTTCGTCTTGATTTCGGAATCGTGCCAAATATTTACCAAATTTTTTACTTGTAAGTAACTCTTCCCTGTTCATTGCTCTTACTAATTGTTTCCATAATTTCTCCGTTCCTGCATTAATAGCAATAAATTCACCATTAGATGTCTCGAAATTTTCAGCCGGAACAAAAAACCTAATTCTATTACCGCAACGTTCGTAGATAGAACCGTTTAAAGAGTAAGCTGTCAAACTTCCTCCAGTAGCCTTGAATGCTGCCTCTGCTAAACTTAAATCAATTACTTCACCCCCACTTTGGTTAACATCTCGGTTATATATTGCCATCATTACTGCAAAAGCTCCAAGGTATCCTGTAAGGTAATCTATTAATGGATGCCCACTGCGTACTGGAGGATGTTCCGCATAACCCGAGGTATAAGTTAAACCTGCAAATGCACTAACCGTTCGGTCAAATCCGCCTTTATGTTTATAAGGTCCAGTTTGACCATAACCAGAAACGAGACATATTATAAGGTTCGGGTTAATTTGATGTAAGATTTCTGGGCTGAGATTCCATTTATCTAAAACTCCTGGTCGAAAATTAAACAAGACAACATCTGCTTTTTCACACAGTTTTCTTGCTAACTCCTGTCCTTTTTTTGAATGTAAATCTAAAGTAATAGCCTTTTTATTTCGACTTCCAACTAACCAATTATGACTTCTTCCTTTTCCACCAAACTGGATACCGCGTTGAGGGTCACCAATTTTAGGTAATTCTACTTTAATAACTTCTGCCCCAAAATCTGCCATTAACGTCCCTACAATGGGAGCTGCAATCAGAGTGGAAAAATCAATAGTAATTATACCTTCTAATGGTAATTTCGATATCATCCAAAATCCACTTTTATGTGTAATTAATTAAAAAAAAAAGAAAATTGTAATAAAATTATTGATTTTTTTGTTTATTCTCTGTTAAATATTGCCTTTATGTCTTTCTCACATAAGAATAGGGCGATCACTAATGGAAATCCGAAAATAATAAAATACGCCGACGAAACGATTGCAAGATATCTGCACAGTTTTATTTTAAAGAAAACCCCTATTGACCCAATAACTAGAACTAGGGCTATAGCAAAATAAATCGCACCGAATATGGTAACAGAAGCTAACGCTTCAGGACTGGTATCTCCATATAATTCTCCCACGAAATCAGGAATAAACACCGCGATAGACGCATATGCTACCATAATCACTCCAAAAAATGTCGATAAAGCGGTCACAATAGTTAATAACTTTTTCCTTTCGATTTTTTGCACATCAGGAGTCTCAATTGGATTATCTTGAATATCCCGAACGACATACATGAGTAAAAATAAGGGTGCAAATATGTAAAGACTGATCTGAATCAATACAGCGTATTCTCTTTCACCGAAAAAAGTCAACGGGGAAATGAGAAGCATCGCTAATAGAGCTAATCCAGTTGCGATTAAGAAGAGTTTAAACGTATCTTTGTGTCCCCTTTTGAAAAAGTACAATGAAAGAAAAATAGTAGCAATTACAATTGAATCCCCTATTAACATTAAGGGGCTAATCTGATGATAGGGTAATCCACTCCATTCGAGCATGGCAGTATGTGGAATTTTTAAATCGAACCAAGCACTGTTAAATAGTTCCATATTCCATTCATTATGAAAGAATTGATCAATAAAAAAGTGCGACAGCATTCCCGCAATGCAAAGGAAAAACGCATTTTTCCAACTTACTTCGCTTATACCACTATCTTCAAATTTTAAGGGAAATCCTTTATCAGATCTTACCAACGAAAATCTAGATGCATAAGACATCACAAGTGCAAAGGGGAGTGCGAGTATTATGTACCCCAAAATTCCATGGAAGGGGACATACCCAAAAAAAAGGGCTACCATGTCGGGACCCCATAAATTGTTTAACAAAAAAATGAACGCGACCTTATAATTAAATTTGTCCCTCGCAAAATACATCAGCGGAATTATTAAGCAAAGTCCATAAAATATATGTCCAAAAGTTGGCATTTTTGATACACTGCTGTTTCTTTTAAATTCAAAATTAATTAATATATTATATTCAATCTCGTTGTATATAATAATTCCCGATCTCTTCTCCTTAAGAAAAGAAGGGTAGATGGTTTACTACTCTATTTTTCTCAATAAATTGTGATCTACTGAGACTTGGAGAGAATCATAGAAAGACGAGGAATATTTTTGATAGAACTCTTTCTTTTTTGCCATAATCAAGCCTTTTTCAGACGACTCGACCTTTCCTTGTGCCCAAAAAATTGATCCTTGCATGTCTAAATCAACTTTATTTTGTTTTTTCACAACTTCTCCTGATTTAATAACATAGGCAATATTGGAGAATGCATTTTTGAGTTCATTGTAATCCCTTGAGATTTCTACTTCTTGAACATTAAGATCTATTATATTTATATCAGCATCAGCACCCAGTCCTAGGTTTCCTTTTACATCCGCAATCCCGAGAGATTTTGCGGGACTGATTCTTGTCAAAGATATAGCTTCTGAGAAATTTAACGAGTTCTTCATATTTTGCACAATGCTAGCTTTCAGAAACTTTTCATTCATCCCTTCCATAAAATCGTTTCGAGCTTCTTCACTTATTAGCCATGTGAGTATTTCTGGGATATCAGTTATATTTCCATAATTAGGGTAATTTAGTGAGAAGCATATCTGAGATTTATTGCTCATATTCAATGCTAAATCAATAGCATTAGCCCATAATGTACAATCGTTAAAATTTTTCTTACTTATATGGCGTAAAGATATAAAAGAGTCCCCCTCAAATTCCACGGCTGAAGTGATCAGCTTATTTGTAGTATCGAGTGAGTCTAAAGTAATTAATTGATTGATGCTTCGTCTATCTGACGTTATCAGAGGATTAATTGGATTAAACCCAACAAAGGAAAGATCAATACTAAAATTAGGATTGGTATTTAAGAATTGAATGAGTTCCTCATTGTTTCCATCAGGGGCATACGTATTTGCATGCGCAATATGGAGGATTTGCTCTCTTTTTATTGTTGAGTTGGTTTTTTGACTGGGTGGTATATTCAATGAATTAACCTTTTCTAAAACGGTAAGAAGATTTTTCTTTCCAATTTCATTTTCATATCCTTCAATATGCACATGAGCCGAATGGGGTAATCCCATTGTTTCTATGCATTTGACTACATTTTCATAAACGTCCAAAGCTGAAAAATTATATAATCTACCTTGAGCTGATAAATCTTCTCTTAATTCTTTGAGGTTCCACATCTCATTTTCAAAAGGATTATATACTTTAAATCCGAAACCATAGGTTTTCTCTAATAGATCAGAGAGAAACACTGCCATATCAGTAGTTTTACTTCTTTGAAATTCAAGCTCTAGAGGCCAAAAATTGCTGATGTTTAAGAGCATAGCTTTATCTAAAACAGGGATCTGCTGAAAATTGAAGATAGTCTGTTTTGCTAAAGAAGGAAACACATTAGCTTCTAAAATAAAAGTATAACCCATTGAAATATAATCTCGAGCTATTTTTTCTAACGTTAATCCCTGCCAAATTTCTTTAAACTTCTCGTTATTTGAACCTATTAACCTTGCCCAATTAACTTGCTGTGAAGCTACGTGGGTATGAATATCAATAGCAGCGGGGATGACAGTTTTTCCCTTTGCATCAATTTCATCAATGTTTTTATTATTTGAGAACTTATCTATTATTTTTCCTGATTCTATTAAGATATCTTTTATTTCTCCTTCGATGTTATTAATTGGGTCATATACAAGACCATTTCTGATTAAGACTTTGTTTTCTCTCATTGTAAATCAAAAAAAATTATGGTATGATTTTATTCAACAATTCTTTAATGTTTAAAACAGCATCTCTGGTTGCCTCTGCTGAAACTTTTATATTTTTAAATATTAATTGCTCATCGTCAATGCCTGTGATTAGATTTGCCCAAATTGAAACAGGCATTGAAACTGTCCCTGAAGGAATATTTTTGTTTTCTTTTACCTTAACAACTACTTCCCCATACTGGTTTGCTAATTTTAAATTTAAACTTGGAGTTAGGTTAAGTTTTTTAATATCCTCTGGATTTAAGATACAAATTGCCAGATTTTCTTTCAAAGAATTTTCATCACCACACGAATATTCTTTTACTTGATCATAATCGACCATTCTTACAGTATTTAACACTAAATCCATTTTTCAATCCTCATTTTAACCCGTTAATTAATTTTAATAGAATTTCCTCATCAGAAATAATATGCTCAGGGGGATTTACAATTTTATATAATTCAACCGGGACGTGGTCTAAACGATATCCTAACCCTCCACTTTCAATTCCCGTAATAGTTGAAGGAATAACTACATGAGCACAATTGAAGGTTGCTGACTTTTTGTTATCTATAAGAATCAAGGGTTTCGAAATTAATTTTTTACTTAATGTCCAAGGTAAATGTGAAATGGGATCTGACCCTACAATTATAGAGCAATCAAAATCACCATTATTAATTTTAGAGACTATCGTGTCTGATGTTTGAACAAGTTTATTGTCTGAAAATTGTAAACTATGGTTTTTTCCGTAGGTTGAAAGAGCAACATGATCAAATCCAACCATATTATAATGACCACCTAGCATCATTAATGACATACGGCCTTTTTGTTGCTGAGCGTTAATCATTTGGATTAATTCAAGTAGTTCCTTGATAACTTCAGAAGATCTTGAGGACCCCACAATTCCTTGACCAATAAAAATAACACCATTTTCGGCATTAGTGAGTTGAATTAATAACCTCTTCAAATCTTCTTTATCAGCGCCAGCAACCCCATTCGAAGGAATACTATCTGGAGAGCAGCATTCTTCTTTTAAAGCTTTAATTAGTTCTATGTCTTTTCCCGGCTTTACTTGAAGTGCGATATCGCGCACACCCATTACGTTGAAGGAAGCAGTTTTAACGGGATCTATTATTACCATAGTTTTTATCTCTCTTCCCGTCATTCTAAATTTACCCCGGGAAAAAAGTGCCTTATTTAATAACCTTGGAATTGATTCTGCAACATTGGCACCCCAGAATATTAATAAATCTGTCTTGTTAATAACTTCAGAGAGAGTAGATAAGGTTATTCCTGTTTGTTTCGCGGCGTTCATGACTTTTCCATGACATATGATCGAATTAGAATCAATAAATCCGTTTACGCATTTCGCAAGTTCGATTCCCTTCAGTTGAGCTTGACAATTTACAGTAGAAAATCCATATAATAATGGTTTTGATGAATTTGCTATGATTTCAATAGCCTTTTTTATGGCATTTTCAAGGGAAGTCTTTTCTAATTCACCATTATTACGGATCATGGGGGAGATAATGCGATTTTTACCTGTAGTACAATCAAATTTTTCTTTACCTTTTAGGCAAGCACCCACTACTTCATCAATATATAAACCATCAGTTCTTATAATAATGTCATCACATAAAAGTGAACAGCCTGTACACGTAACACGTTTACTAGCCAAGATTTTTACACTTTTTCTTTATTTAAATAATATTTAATAATTAATTTTCAGATATAATCTATTTTCACGGCTTCCCGGGGACAATAGGATTCGCAGACACGACATTCCCTTGCTTGACCTTCTCCCTCTATTCTCCTACAATACTTTAGATTTAATAATTCACACTTCCCATTTTTTACTTGAAAAAGTTGATGTTTTTCTGGAGGATAGTCTGGTGCTTTTCCACTTAAAGATGGTGGGCAATACCTAGCATTTACGGGACAGATCGTCACACAAATCCCACATCCGTCACAAAGATCCTCATCAACATCTATTCTTAATTCTTTTTCTTTCCCTTCCTCTGATCCTATCAGTTCTTTTAAAGTATCATAATTCTTTTTATACTTGGGTTCTAAAAGTGGTGTGCAATCATCAATCTTAACTTTTCCCTGTAATAAATCTAAAGCAAATGCCATGCAGGTTGGTTTCCCACATTTTTTGCAGTTTGTTTTTGGTAAGAATTTGTACAATTCCATAAAATTTGTAACGGGGATCCATTAACACCTTTTATCTAATCTTTTCAGTATTGAATAATACGTGGAAATTTATTAATTTCTTTAGTTTATACGATATAAAAACTATCATTTCTAAAATCCAATTATAAGGAAAAATTAGGGAAGATTCATAAAAAATTAACGATAACATTAAAACTCGTCCTAAGTTTCCTATAATAAAATACGAGGAAGTGAATAAATTAAATGTCAGATGAAGAAATTCCCGATATAGACTTAAAAGAAATGATGATGGATGATCGTACGAAGAATATCAATGAGAACATGGCTAAAATTAAAAATAAAATTGTAATTATTTCTGGAAAAGGTGGAGTGGGAAAGACAACTGTAGCAGTTAATCTAGCGATGACTCTAGCCAGTGTAGGATTAAGAGTTGGGATCCTAGATGTTGATATAACCGGTCCGAATGTTCTTAAAATGTTAGGAGTCGACCCCGAACTTAAACCTCGAGTAGATTCTGAAGCAAAAAGGTTTTATCCTGTAAACGGTCCATTAAATCTTAAAGTAATGAGTATGGCATTCTTAACGTTAAATTCTGATGATCCTGTCATTTGGAGAGGACCAATGAAAATGAGTGCTGTCAGGCAATTTCTTGGGGATGCTGTATGGGGTGAACTCGACTATTTAATCTGTGATTTACCCCCAGGTACTTCCGATGAAACACTTGATATATTACAGTTAATTCCTGATGAAAACGTTGTGATTGTTACAACTCCGCAGCAGGTGGCGTTAATGGATGCAAGAAAGACTATAAAAATGGCGATGGTAATGGAAAGAAAGATTCTTGGTATCATTGAAAACCAATCTGGTTTTAATTGTCCTCATTGCGAACAATATATCGATCTTTATCCTTCTGGAGGCGCTGAAAAAGCAGCAACAGATTTCAATATACCATTGCTCGGAGCAGTACCCTTCGAAATTGAAATAGGGCAGCAAGGAGACCAAGGGTTACCTTTTGTATTAAAATATCCTGAGAACAAATCAACTAAGGCTTTCAAGCAAGTCGTCATGAAAATAAGGGAGATATTAGAGAAGTAATCGTATATTCTTAATCTTCCTTTTTATTTTTTCTTTATTGAGAGATTAGAGCTATAATCTGGAGATAGATTTTACTTTTTTGTTAAAAATACGATTATAAAAGATTTTATTAAAGTTCAAATATATAAGTTTTATTGGAAATAGAAGATACAGAAATGGGGATTACCATTCTTTTTGAAGAACAAAAACTACTCAAAGGTATTGTTATATGTAAGGAATCGGGAGAATATTTGCTTGATCTTATTCTTGACTCTAATATTAACCCCCTTTTATTGTCTTCTTTTGTTGGAGCACTGAAACTATTTGGAAGCAATTTGGGGGAAATAGAGGAAATTATAATAAAAGGCCTCGATGTAGAAATGATAATTGTGTATAAGTACAATTTAATCCTCGTTGCGATTCTTGATAAAGATTTTATTAAGCATAATATTCGAGTGGAGGCTGAAAAGGCGTTGGATATGTTTTATACCCTCTATCGAACCGAAATTAATAGTAGTAACATTGAGATAAGTCAATTTGAATCATTTAAGAACGTTTTATCCACCCAAATCGAAGAATACTTCCGAAAATTGAAAAATTCCGGTGAAGATGCAGAAATCGGTGATTTCGGTTTTTTTACAGAGGCAATAAAGAAACTACGATCAAACTGAAAATAATTTTAAATCTAGTAATTAAGCATTTAGAGCCTAAGATATTGAAGATTTACATTCATGTGTAATTCTACTCGATTACGCTTTTTAGAAAGATCTTATATATACTTTGAAAATTAATAATTAATCAATAATCTAAAAAAATTTGATGATAAATGTCAGAATCAACAACAAAATTTAGTTTAAAGCAAACAGCCCTGATTGGTTTAGCTTTCTTTACCACGAGTATCGCTTGGTCAATGTTCAATACTCAAGTAAATATTACTCTATTTCAATACCTCGGCTCATATGCACTTGTCGGAGCATGGATGGCAATGGATAACATTATTGGTGTAATCCTTCAGCCAATAATGGGAACTTTCTCAGATAATACACGTACAAAACTCGGACGGAGAATGCCTTACTTACTTATTGGTATTCCCCTCTCAGCAATCTTCTTTATTATGATCTCTACCATTAATCCCGCAAATGACCCCCTTTGGTTATTACTTTTATGGATGTTTTTCTTTAATATCAGTATGGCATCTTATCGATCTCAAGCTGTAGCATTAATGCCTGATTTTGTCCAACCCGTGAATAGAAGTAAAGGAAATGCAGTTATTAACTTCATGGGAGGTATAGGAGCATTAGTGGCTTATATATTCAACAAATTTCTTGTACCGATAAGTCTCTTTTTAGCATTTGTAGCCGTTGCTATTATCATGGTTCTAGCACTCGTTGTTCTGCTCGTAACGATCAAGGAAAAAGAATCATTTAGTTATCAATTAATTCTTGAAGTAGAAGGAAGGGAAGGGGAAAAAGTAGGGGATAGTAAAGACAAACCGAATCTGATTGAAAGTATTAAAGACATCCTTTCGGAGGATGATAAGTCTACGTTGTTCATGCTCTTAGCCATTTTTTCATGGTTTGTGGGCTATCAAGCATTGGAAGCACTTTTTACAGTTTATGGGATGGATGTTCTCGGTTTATCACGTGGAGATGCGGGATTCATGCTACTTTACGTTGCTCTTGCTTTTCTTGCCTCAGCTCTCCCCGCAGGGATATTAGGTTCAAAAATTGGTCGGAGATTAACCATTAAAATTGGTTTAATTCTGTTTATTGCTGCCCTCATAATTGGATTTGCGATTCAGACTGAGATGGTTATTACAATAATACTTATTGTAGCAGGAATTGGATGGGGATTTATTAATATAAATTCAATCGTCATCGTATGGGAAATGGCCCCAACAAGTAAGAAAATCGGTACTTACACTGGAGTTTACTACTTTTTCAGTTTTATGGCAGCTATCTTAGGACCATTCATGGTAGGTTCATTAACAGATGCTCTTGGGAATACATTCCTATTCCTTGTATGTTCTTTCTTCTTTATAGCAGCATTAGTATTCATGTTTCTAGTAAGAAGAGGAGAAGCAGAACTGACTGAAGAAGAAGAAAGAGCGAAAAAGGAAGCAATCCAAGAACTTTAATATTTTTTATTTTTTTTTAATTTTTCTTAGGTCATAAATAAAAAAAGGAAAGTGGAGAAGTTTATACTGTAATTTGAATATTAATATGTTCTATATTTTCAGGAACCGCTTTAGTTGATTTTAAATAACCAAGAATAATATTCGTTAGCATTTCCTGCATGAATTCCTTTAAAGGAATCTTTTTTTCGTTAACTTCTAATTTTGCTTCTGGCATTTTTTTTCTAACCATTTTGATTTTTTATGGTTTTCCTTACTTTTTAAGAAAAAATTATTACCTAATCAACCGTAACCATTGCGTGGTTTGTCCTCTTCCAACTCTTTTTTTTTTGAAAGCATCATTCAATACGGTTTTAAATAATGTTAATTATTGTTTTTGAAATTAAACTCTCCTGTATTTGGTAAGTGGGTATATTTATTAGTGGGAATCCGATAAAGCATCCTCATGATCCACCATTACTCGGTACATTAAATAAATTTAAACTAGTAGAGATGATAATGAAAGTAATTATTGCTGCGGTAGCTGATATTCCTATAACCCAATATAAGGTATTTTTAGATGATCGTTTTGCTAAATCGTTACCTTCAGAGTCCATCATAATGATAATTATGTCTTTTTTACTTATAAATAGATTCTTAGTAAGAAATAAGTAGGGGAATACATACTTTCAATTACTAATTGAAGTTTTTGGTGTTCTAATATTGCATATCAATACTGAAGGAAAATTTAACGATAATAGTTATTTAATCGAAGCCATGACTATGAACTTACCTAAGTTCACGGCAATCTATATTGTTGAACATGATGGTATGAGACTTATGATTGATGCTGGGGATGCTATAAAGTCGAGGAAGATTGTTAAAAAGATTAAAGACTATGGGCTTTACCCGATACATAAGGTTGTACTGACTCATTCTCATTGGGATCATGCTCAAGGAGTAGCAAAACTACAACAGCTAATGAAGGAAACGGACATGGAAATCTTAGCATCTGAAAGGGGAGTGGAAAATTTGAAAAATCCCCAAATCGTAAACGAGTATTACGATTTTAATATGGAAAAAGTAGAGAATGTCGTCCCTTTAAAAGATGGCGATAAAATTGATGTAAATGGATTAGAATTGGAAATTGTAAACTTATACGGTCATACTCAGGATTCCATTGGAATTATTGACCGAAGGAATAACAATATTTTTGTTGGGGATGCGATAATAGATAAATTAGATTATGATGCATTTTTCATACCACCTATGCCCTCTGATTTTTCTGAGAACGAGCTTTTAAAAACTTTTAATAAACTCAGAGATATAAAAAGTGGAATTAACTCAATTGCATTGGCACATTTTGGAGTTTGGACAGGAGAAGATTTTGAAGGAATAATAAACACTATGGAAGATCTCTACTTTAAAGTAAAGAACTCTATAATTGAATGGCATGATGCACACTTATCAATTGATGAAATAGCAAATAAATACGTAGAGAAATTCATGCCAAACTCCAAAGTATGGAATGCTCAGTTGATGAAGGTGCTTATTGAATGGATGATTGATGGTCTTAAGTTATAATAAAATCTATATCTAACTCTTAATTGTAAATAATATTAAAAATATATAAGTAAAAGGATGGAAAAAATGGAATTATTGCGTACACCGGATGAAAGGTTTGAAAATCTCCCCGATTTTCCTTTTGAACCTAATTATTTTGAGGTTGATAAGATTAGAATTCATTATATTGATGAAGGTCCCAAGGATGCGGAAGTTATGTTGCTTATGCATGGTGAACCCTCATGGAGTTTTCTCTATCGCCATATGATTCCCATTCTCGTAAAAGCAGGATTCAGAACTGTTGCACCTGATTTGGTTGGTTTTGGACGTTCCGATAAGCCTACTCTAAAGGAAGATCATACTTATGCTAAACATGTAAAATGGATGAACTCCCTTGTGAAGGAACTCGATCTTAAAAGGATAACCTTGTTCTGTCAAGATTGGGGGTCATTAATCGGACTTAGGGTTGCTATAGAAAACCAAGATCGATTTAGTCGAATTGTCTTGTCAAACGGAGGATTACCTACAGGAGAACAAGGAATGACTGATGCTTTTTTGACATGGAGAAAGTTTTCCAGAGAATCACCTGCTTTTGACGTTGGTCGGTTGATTCAAGGCGTGACCACCACAAATCTAACAAAGGAGGTAATGGCTGGTTATGATGCTCCCTTTCCTGATGATAGTTACAAAGCAGGAGCAAGAATTTTACCATCATTGGTGCCAATCAGTACAGATGATCCTGAGCATGAAGCTAATAAAAAAGCAAGTGAGGAATTTCTGAAATGGGAAAAACCATTTCTTACTGCTTTTGCTGACTCCGATCCAGTGACCCGTGGAGGAGATAGATTTTGGCAGAAGAATATTCCTGGAGCGAAGGATCAAAATCATACTACAATAAAAAATGCAGCCCATTTTGTACAAGAAGACAAAGGACCAGAACTAGCTAATCTCATGATAGAATTCATTAAAAATAATCCTTTATGAATTATTTTTTTAATCTTTTTTTTCTACTCTTTGTCTGAATCTCCAATCAATCTCATAAGGAACCACATCACAAGTAGCCTGATACCATTCTAGCATTCTCTCTCTCAGTGTGATAAGAGTATCTTTATATTTTGGATCGTCGATGAGGTTATCTATTTCACTGGGATCATTTTTTAAATCGTAAAGTTCATCAATCTCATACAAACGTCGAACATATTTGAAATTTTTTGTTCGGCACATAGTAGCTTTGCTATGATAGGGACCATCATCAGTTATTTGAAGCCCCACTCGAGGCCAATAAAGACCTTCAGGAGTTAATGTGGATGTAGATTCGAGCTCCATCGCATGTCTTTCACCGTAGAGTCTCCCTCCTTCACAGAATACAGCATCTCGATGACTTTCAGTTTCACCCTGGAGTAATGGGATTAAACTTCGACCAAATCGGGAATAATTTGGAGTTATATCTGTCAAAGCATAAACTGTTTCAGAAAAGTCAACTAATTCAACCAATGCATCAGAAACTCGCGGTTTAGCTTTAATACTTATAGGAGGTTTAATAATAAAAGGTACTCTGGAAAGACAATCTTCAAATGTGTTTTGGGTCTTCTCAACCAAACCATAATCTCCGGTAAAATCACCATGATCCGAGAATAGAAAAATTCCACTGTCGTTATAGAAATCTCTTTTTTTAAGCTCTTCAAGTACCAAGCCAATTTGGTGGTCAAGACGAGCACACATTCCATAATACGTTGCTCGAAGCTCATTCCAACGATCTTCAGTCCATTTTTTTAAGTTCTGCTTATCGTAGATACCCTTTAAGAGAGAAGGTTTTTTTGACCAATCTTTTGGAGCTTGGATTCGTGGTGGTAATTTTTTGCGATCGATCATGCTGTACCATGGCTCTTCAATGCCATATGGCGGATGTGGATGAGCAAGAGCAATGTACATGCAAAGAGGTTTCTCTCCTTCATATGTCTTGATAAAATCGATTGCGCCTAACATAATGGCCCAATCAAAATCAAAATAGATATCATCACCCTTTGTATCTAACTTACCTGCAAAAAAACTATAATAATTATCACCATCAGGACTACCTCGCCATTGATTCGAAATATGTAAATTAGGTTGCCATCTATGACCCCAACGCTTAAGGTCTTCTCTTGAAGGCCAAAAATAAATATCACAATGATCCCTTAAGTTTTCTTGAGCAGGAATTAGATCGTTTCTACCACCCCACCACGTGAAATAACCATTATCCCTAAGAACTTCAAGTAAATTTGGTTCGTTATGATCCAAATGCAGCATATGGTACATCGTTCGATGTCCCCTGACATGAGGATACCACCCGGTCATAAAACTGCATCGGCTTGGGGTACAAACGGGATTTTGGCAAAAAGCATTACGAAAAGAAACAGCATCTTCCTCAACAAGTTTATCGAGATTGGGAGTTTTTGCTGCGGTGTTCCCCAGATGTCCTAATACATCAGAACGCCATTGATCAACGTTAAAAATGATAATATGCGGTTTGTTATCCATAATATAATAAACTCCTAAAAGGATTTAAAAATTCTTTATTCAAAAATCTAAAAATACCTTCTTCTATATTAATCAGGAAATGGGTTCTGGGTTTTTTTTAGCATTGTATCTTAAATACTCTATTATAAGAAGTCCAGCAGCAACAACCATATATCCTAAAAATGAAAAAAGCTCCAAGGTGGTAAAGGGAGAATTTACTAAATTTTCCCAGAAATTTTGGCTGGAAAAAGCCATTCCTATACCGATTTGCATAAAAGCAGTTATTCCGTGAATAAAACATCCTAAACTTTGTAACGCGGTCGCCACACCTATTCGACCAATATAAATTAACAAGGATGAAATAAGAAAGATATAATGGTAATACCTTGTGGGAAGAATAGCCAAAAATTCATCGTTAATGATTGTCCATATCCAAATTGAGGAAAAGATGATTACATTTATTGTGGCAAGAAAGTTCAGCCAGGTTTTAGTTTGGATCACAATAAAGATTCTATATAATTTGTTATTATTAACTAATAAAGTAAAAGATATTGATAAATTAAATTGTCTAATGGAAAAGATTTAAAAAAATAAGAAAAAATAGATTAGAAGGGCAATACGATTAAAGTTATGTTGAAGATCCAGCCAATTATTAATGCGACTATAACATAAAGAACAAATGCTACAACAGTAACCAAGATTGCGTATCCAAACCCAGTGTTATGACGGATGCTAATGATAATCCATGTTAGAACTAATATAACCACCCATGCTAGCCAGTCTCCTAAAAAGAGGAACACCACGGCAAAAATCACTGTTATTAGAAACGAGGTAAAAATCACTTGTCCAAACATCGTATGTGTCGCTTTTCCGAAGAAACTTAAAGCTATTTTCAAGAAGATCGCCATTACTATAAGTAAAATAAGGTAAAGAATTAAAAACCACATAACCTCTTCGATACTATCGAGAGATTGAAGCCAATCTTCATTAAATATTTGGAATATCATTTTTATTCTTTTCTCCTCTTTATATCTCTTTTTATAAATCTATATACAATAATTCCGAAAATGCTCTACGCTCTTTTTCAGAGGGGATTTCTCCAAGTTCCATATAAAATCCCAATTTATCCATAGTATTCATCATATGAACTGGTTTTACATCAGACCTCATATCTTCACTAAGTTTGTTCCATAGTGGGCTGAATGTAAACAGAGGTTCTATATCCTCGTCCTTGAACTTGTTAACGACATCATCAATATCATTTGCCACCCATGTAATGTTGTGAACGTAGGGTCCATTTTTCTCCAAGAGATTAAACCAACTTCCCATAGGGGATTTATCTAATTTTACCTTAGGTTGACAATATTGGAGCACAACATTACTTAAATTTATATGGATGATTGGCATGAAAGGAGTGCTTAAAAAGTTTGCAAACTCAACTTCCACTTTTTCGGATCCAAAGACTTTATTTAATAAATGATAAGTTTTCTCAAGATCAAGTGTTACTAATTCAATATGCATCATTGGGGAAACAGTCCCGATTAATTCATCATGACCCGTTGCATAACGGGGTCGAGGTAAAGCATTAAGATCTCCCTTAAAAGGGTTATCACCGAATTCCAGATGAAATCCCAGCTGTCCCATTGAATCCATCATGAAGACTTTTCCTGCTTCAGAATTTAGAAGCTCAGCAGGTATCATACTACCCCAATCTAGATTAAAAGTAAAGAGAGGTTTTATACCGCCTAATCTTTCCATCTCTTTCGCGACCTCTTCAGCACTTTCTACCCCAAATGTCAAATTATGAACCCCAGGACCTTTAGTCTTCAACTGGATGTCCCATGAACTCCCTTCAGCTAATGGTTCAATAAATTGTAAGACTACATCACCAAGACCGACGTGAATAACTTTATTATATTCACCATCTAGGAAACCTGCAAATTCTTCTTGTACCTTCTCAGCTCCAAACACATTATGAAGTATCTGATATGCTTCTTCGGCATCAGGAACAGATATTTCAATATGAACTAAATCTAAAAAATCGACAGTCATGTGTATATCAATCTAACTAATTTTTAAAATTAAACAGTTAAATATCTAGCTATTTTTTAATCTTTTTAAAATATTCAATTAATTACATCTAAACTATTTGGATTCTTAGAGTGATATTATGGGTGAATTCTTAAATTATGTAATAAGAATATTTTTACAGAATAGGAATTTAATTTCTTTATTATTATTAAATAAAATGAATTTGATGAAAAAATGAAAATAGATGATATAAAACGCGTTATGATATTAGGATCAGGGACGATGGGCGTACAGATAGGTATACAATCGGCAATGCACGGATATCAAGTCAGTATCTTTGTTAGAAATCCAGCGAAAAACGATATAGTTTGGGAAGATATTAATAAACGAGTTGATTGGATTGTGAGACGTGAAGTATTGACTAGACAAGAAGCCGATGAAACACTGAAAAGAATCTATACGACGAACGATCCTGCAGATGCTGCAAAGGATGCTGATATACTTTCAGAATCAGTTCCCGAAGTCCCTTCTTTAAAAAAGGAATTATACGAGAAATTTAATCAATTGTGCCCTGAACGAACAATTTTTACTACGAATACCTCAACTCTTTTACCATCATTGTTAGCTGAAAGCACAGGGCGTCCTGAAAAGTTTTTGGCTTTACACTTTAATAACCCGGTGTTTATTACTGAAACGGTAGATGTAATGGGACATCCTGGAACATCAAAAGAGATACTCGAAGTATCAATTGAATTTTGCAGGAATATTGGATTAGTACCTATCATACTCGAGAAGGAGCAGCCTGGATATATAATAAATTCATTGTTAGGAGGATTAATGGGTAGAGCACTTGAATTAGTTGCAAATGGAGTCGCTACACCTCACCAAGTTGATAAATGTTGGATGAAAAACATGAAAATTGGAATCGGGATTTTTGGAATTATGGATAGCAATGGTTTAGATGTAGGATGGGAGATGCGAGAGAAGTATGCACTATCCTCTGGAGATAAACAAGCAATGGCAATATATCAGTATCTTAAAACTAATTTTATTGATAAGGGACATCTTGGTAGAAAAACCGGTCAAGGATTCTATAAATACCCAAATCCGGAGTATAAAGATCCAGATTTTTTAAAATAAAATATATTTTTTTATTCAAATACCTCTAATTTTTTTTAAAATCATTGAATTATTCAGTTATTTTTTTTCCCACGAAAGTTCTTGTATCAGAAAATCCTAGCCCTGATCCAGTATAGTATAAATCGAATCCTGCTGTATCAATTGCCCACCTTACATCTCCCTCGGTGAAGATACCTCTTATACTTTCAGTTGTAAAGGTTTGAGGTTGACGATTCTCAAAAACAGTAAAAACATAATAAGAGTGAAAGGTATTGTTTTCTTTGGGATAACCTAAAAAAGTTCGGGATAGATGAATGTTGTTATCAATGCTGAATGAATTGGCATGAAAAATTTCTTTTGATTTATCTGTTGTAAATAAATCGAAAAAAACCAAACCATCTGGTGTTAGTTGACTTCTAAGATGATTTAAAACCTCAGAAAGTGCTATTCGGTCTTGACAATAAGCAAAAGAGTTGAAAAAACTCACAATCATGGAGAATTGTTTAGGGAGACAAACTTCTTCATATGACTCTTGAAGGAGTTTTTTGCCCGAAATTTTTAGTTTGGCTTGATTAAGCATTTCTGAACTTAGGTCGGACCCAATTATCTCATATCCAGCCTGTTCAAAAATTTTGAGAAGAATACCTGTCCCACATGCAACATCAGCAATTTCTTTAGGTAATCCTTCTTTTTGTCTGATGGTTTCAATGAAATTGAAGGCTTGCTGGTAAGGAGTTTTATCTTTATAAATCTTATCCCAATATTTACTCAAAACCTTATAATATTCATTTGGCTCATAAAGTGGCATTTTTGGGTATCATCAAAATTAAGAAATTTTTTAAAGTAATATTATTCCCTTCAAATATTATTTTTTTCTATAATTTCATCGCATTAATTATTTCAATTTGCCCCATTTTCACCCTCTGAATATTCTCAAATCCAACTTTTGAGATCATTTCATTCTGTTCCTTAAGAGTGAGAAACTCTACTCCTAGGATAGTCTCGTTAAATTGATGAATTATTGCTGAACCATAATTTGGGTTTTTGAAATCATCAATACGCTCTGGATAAGAAAAATCGAAGATAATAAGATATCCGCCTTTTTTTAAAGCCTTATATATATTCTCTAATGCTTTAAAACGGACGCTAGGATGAATTTCATGAAAAACTATTGTCATACATGCAATTTCGAACTCCTCCTCATATTCAATTTCTTCCCCACCGAGATTCTCAACAAAAACTCGATTCTTCAACCCTAGCTGCTCTATATGTTTTCTAACATCATTAATTTCAAATAAACTAGGATCAACTCCAGTAAATCGACTATTTGTAAAAATACCCGCTAATTGTATAATAAGTCTTCCATTCCCACACCCAACATCTAGAAAATTACTTCCTTTTTCCAACATTTGTTTTACTGGATTAGTATTTGGTAATTGCTTGAAATAGAAATTTAAATAATTGTGGAAAGGTTTTGTTGCGTTTGCTACTATTTTTGAATGTTGAGAGCTATATCCTTCTAAAACTTCTCCAGTTCTATAATATTCAGGACCTACTTTAAATCTTTCCCCAGAAACATTAACGAGTGAATCAAACCTTCCTAGCATATTTCTGAAATTAGATTTATCACCCAAAATCTCGTTCATATATGGTTGGAATGTGAACCTTTCTGCTTTATCACAATCTAGGATGCCCAAATACAGCGCTGTATGGCACCAGATTTTTAAGTATGGTTCATGTAGCCCTAATTCTGAAGCCAAATCTGAAATGGTTAAACCTTTATTTTCATTACTCAGAAGCTCAAGTAGTCCCAACTTATCTCCTAGATTAATCAAATGGGTTGCAGCAAACCCTCTATAAAAATTATCAACCTTAGCCACTTGGCTCTCAAAGGTAACTTCCTTCATATATCATCATTTTCATGTATTTATTAGATCTAAATAGTATCTCTTTTTATCATTAATGTTTACGTATTAAAATAAAAAGAAATTCTATAATCCACGAAGATAATCCGGTCGACGAAATTTTGGATATTTAATAGCAGCTTCAACGACCTGGAGGAATTGCTCTTTATCTTTTGCTAATTCTCCCTTTAAGTTTACATAATTCGACGCATGATTTGAATTAAAGACACATCTCTGTAAATCATCAGATGTATGCTCTATCATAATATATAATTCTTGCAGTATTTCAGTACTGGTACAAGGTTTGAATTCTCCTGTTGATTTTTGTGTCCATAATTCAGTTCCAGGAGTCACACCCAAAGTTAAAGGAGAAATATACCATTCGATTGGAGATGGTGGAGCCATTCTATTAATTAATTTAGCAGATTCAATTGCATGTTTTTTGCTTTTTTCAGGATCATTACCCGCAAGCCCTAATAAAAAAATACCAGACCAAGCAATTCCTGCTTTATAACATTTTTGAGCCGCAAGAACGTAATCTTCTTGTGTTGCTCCTTTATTACAAGCTTTTAGAACATCATCATCTCCACTCTCTATACCAACATAAACCATAGTAAATCCAGCATCTGCTAGTTTCTTTAAATCTTCATCAGATTTACTTATAATATCTCTGGCATGGGCATATGAGCTAACTTTCTTGAGATTTGGATGAATTTTATAAGCGTATTCGGTTAATTCAGTTAGAATTTCTGGTTTAACAACAAAAGCATTTCCATCTTCGAAAAAGATCTTCCTAATTCGGTTTCCATAATTAGCTCCCGCTCTTTTAATATCCTGCTTGATTTCCTTGAGATCTTTACGAATCGAGAACTGTTTTGATCTATACATCGAACAGAATGTGCATTTGCGGGTACATCCATTCGTTATTGCGATCAATAACGCATCCCACTCAGAAGGGGGCCTAAAGACGGGATCAACCAAATTTCCAACAACATAATTCATAAACTCTTCACATTATATTATAATTTTTATAAACTTTAACTTTTTCATTTTAATTTATTTATTCAAGAAGTGGAATTTTAAGCATCTTATCTAAATGTATAAATTTTTAAATGGTCTAAAAGTAAAGTACATATTATCAAATTATGAGATAGTGCACACATTTAAGTAAAGGTGATTAACATTTCCAATAAAGTTATGTCAATGAAAGAAGCAATAAATAAGCTTGTTAATAATGATGATTTTGTATTCTTTGGTGGTTTTGGGAACGGGATGACGTTTTCAGCTGCTCATGAGATTATTAGACAAAATTTAAGAAATCTCAAAGTGACCAAATGTAGCGGTGGTATAATGTTTGACCAAT
>JAEOTL010000039.1 GCA_016839845.1 Promethearchaeota archaeon | reverse complement strand
GATTTGTTAGGTTTTTTGATAGATATAATCGTAATGAAATATAGGATGGATTCAAAAACTTCTACGAAATCTCCTAAATCAATTAAAACTTTTCAGAAATAAGTTTATCTGAAATTAAATTCTTTAAAGTAACAAATTCAACTCCTTTAGAAAGAGCTTCCTTGATAAAATTACTTAATCGATGTAAAAATTTATCTCCTGTATTAATCCAACGATCGGGTCTGAAAAGAAGATTTTTATATTTATTAAAGGGATTAGTTTGGTTGAAAACAAGATCTTTCATATTTATAGCTTCCCATGGATGAAAATATAATATCACCAAATCCCTTCTAAAAATCTTGTTGAAGAAAAACCGAAGATTTATTGGAAACCTAAAAAATAAATTGAAATTTGAGGGAGGAAATTCACAAAAATCGGAATCATTTACCTGATAATCTTTCAATTTTTTAATGGAACTTATTGAAGAATCATACTTAAAACCTAAATTCTTCAAAATTTCAAACAAGAATAAAGGAGCTTTTAAATAAGGCGCTCTAAACCCAATTACCTCTGAATGCTGACATAGATTCTCTAGAAGCTCCTTATTCTGAGATATTAATTGATAACAGTCATCATAGTTTATCTGATTTAAGCGTTCATGATTTAAACCATGACACGCAATTTCATGGTCTTGACTTTCAATTAATTTCACAGAATTCGGTAAATGATTTATTACATCTCCAGTAAAAAAAAAAGTACCTCTTATGCTGAATTCTTCTAACGTTTCTAATAATTTTAATAATCCAATTTTAACTCCAAGGTAGGAGTTAAAGACTCCCGGTATATCTCTTTCAATATCAAAGGTTAATGCAATTTTCAACTTGTAAGCATGAATCTTAAATTATAATTATAGAATCTAGCGAACTAAACTTGATAAATCTATTTAAATACAGCAAGAAAAAGTAAATTTTTATATAGTATTATTTTGTTATTAAGAATATTACCACATTCATATATTTAAGAATAAATTTAAGAGGGTATTAATATGCCAATAATGGACGGTTGGGAGGTTTCTTCCGACAGAATTGAAAAATACGAGAAAATGATGGGTCAAGACAATATAGGTGATCCCATCATAACCTCAAAATGCCGATTAAATAAAGAAAATGGCTTTTTGATTGCGAGTAACAACGGATTTGCTTGGAGGATACAGATAACCGCAATGAGGGGTTCAATGTATTCAGCTGGGAAAAGCAAGTGGGTACGGTGGCACGATGTAGATAGAATCGATGAAAAAAAGGCAGGAGTACTTATTGCATACATCAAATTAAGAGAAAAGTCTGGTGCTCTAAAAGTTGACGGAAAAGGCAATGTAAAAATAAAGAAATGGCCTTTAATATTGCAGCAAAATAAAAATGAAGAAAAAGATCATTTTAGGCAAAGACAAGCAAATTTCTTCGGTGTTGTATCAGATATCTTCAATCAGAATAAAGGAGATTCAGATCCTCCTACCAGTGATTCAAGAATATAAAACTAATATCACTATAAATTATCAATTTAACTTTTTTTTTATTACTTCTAACTAAATTAATCTCTATTTATCTAATTCGAATTTGGCAGATAGAATCAATATAGGCTTAAAAAAAGAAATAATATTAAAAAATGTAAATAAAAGAATTTAATTTAATTTAGAACCACATTCCCCACAAAAATTTCCTGTATCCGTCAAAGGGGCACCACAATTTGGGCAAAACTTGTTATCTTCACTTGACATAATATCTTCTTGAAGAGCTTCTGGTTCTATTTCTGGTTCCGTTGGTTTTGGTTCTGGAGCTTCTTGACTAGTAATTTCATTATAAACGGTACTCCAAATTTTTTGTGTTGTAAGCGCTCCATGAGTTGGACATTTTGTTTTAATTAGAGTCCAAGGCGATGTTACTCTCATATAACTTTGTTCAGCTTCCTGACCACATTTATAACACCGAAAAACACCATCTTGGATTAGATGGATATATTGATCTTTATCCTTTAAAGGTATTTTGAATTGCCTTCCACCATGAACTGGGCATCTCTGTTTAACGATAACTTTGCTTCCAGCAACTTTTACAAGATAAACATTACCAACAGCTCCACATCTAGGACAGCTAAAAGCTTTCTTATAGTCTAGTTCCGCTATAATTTTTTCACCATAAAATATAATCGTTATGAAAAAAGAGATTAAACACATATAAAATCTTTTTTATATTCAGTATCTAATGAAGTGCTTTTTTGAAAAAATATTCATTTTGTCTTCGCCTTAGGAGATTGTCTTTGATAGAAATTAATTTTAGAAAAATAATTAATTCTTATGGTTGAAACCTATTTTTTTAATAAGGAGTATCGAAATTGCATAAGCAATACCGATAAGAATAACCGTATAATATCCAGAGATTACAGGAGGAATTCCCTCATCTGGTATAGTGATGGGGCATTGTCCGATTTTGAATTCAACAATACAAAGATCGGAATATCCTAGACCATAACTTTGTGTATGGCCAACAACAAGAACAGTTCCATTCGGACTTAAAACTAATCCTTGAGAAAGTTCAGATTCACTTCCGCCCCAAATACATGACCAATCAGCCAATCCGCTTGAATTGAACCTTATTAAGCACATATCGTAATCATTATCAATCTCGGGGTTAGTATATCCTGCTAGATAAGCATTTTCAGACGAATCCATAACCATTCCATAAGTATACGCATGATCTGATTCATTCCAAGTATTGTTCCATTGATATATCCCATCGGAAGTAAATTTAATCAAAGTAATGTATTGAGGAATAGGACCAACTTCAGCAGGTTTAGAACAATTGGATAGTTTTTGACAGTATCCGGCAACATAGAGATCACCCGAGGGAGAGTAAATTATTTCTGTCCCATGATCGTTGTCAGCACATCCCCACGTCTTATTCCATACCATACCACTAGAATTAAATTTTGCCAAATAGAGATCAGACTTTCCCATTCCATAACTGCTAGTAGATCCCACAACATAGGCATTTCTTTGTGGATCTATGGCTAAACCGTAAGCCATTTCATAACCAGCACCTCCACATGTGTAGTTCCATACCGCTCCACTCGAGTTGAACTTTACTAAACACATATCAAAACCACCTGCGCCAAAGCTGTTTGTCCTTCCTGATACATAAGCGTTATTTTGTGAATCAAGAGCAATACTCCATCCAAAGTCATCTTCTGTTCCACCCCATGTATGATTCCATTCTATTTCTCCAGTATTATTCAATTTTAACACCCATATATCAGAACCGCCATCACCCCATAGACCACTTGTTATATGGCCAGTGATGTATAAATTATCAAAAGAATCTATTGCGATACTGGTACCCCATTCTCTACCAATTCCACCATATGTTCGGT
>JAEOTL010000117.1 GCA_016839845.1 Promethearchaeota archaeon | reverse complement strand
AGTTTAATATGACAGATCAACTTGAAGTAAGGGATATTGATAAAGTAGAGCAATTTAAACCGAGATTCACTCGAACTAAAATAAGGATGGAAGGAGACACTAGAAAAGAAAGATACATCAGAAACTTAAAATTCTTTGTACTTCCGTTCTATCGAGCGCGTGAGATTAATAGAATAGAATATGAAATTGGGAAAACAAAATCAAAGCG
This sequence comes from Promethearchaeota archaeon, assembly GCA_016839845.1. Next base: position 5,467 of record JAEOTL010000117.1, on the reverse strand, counting down.
TACCTTTTTTAGAAGGTTTTTAACACCTCTGACTCTTTTAGGGATGGCTTGTTTTTTATTTATCGCTGTATGTGCTGTTTTTCCCAATTGGGCTTCAAGATTTACTTATGAGGAAATTGCAGTATGGGTTAATCTAGAAGGTACTGCCTATGCCCCACCTTCACCTGAAAATCCACTGGGAACTGGTCAATCAGCATGGGATATTCTCGCTAGAAATATATGGAGTTCTCGGTTCTCACTGCAGGTGGCTTTTCTTTCTGTAGCAATTGCATTTGTGTTGGGAATATTGCTAGGGATAATCTCAGCCTATGCTGGTGGTTGGATTGATAATATTTTAATGCGAATTGTTGATGCATTTGTAGTTTTTCCCGCTTTAATTCTTGCCTTTCTGTTTATTGCTATCTGGGGAAATAAATTAATGATTATCATGGTTGCACTTGGACTTGCGGGGATTCCTGCTTATGCACGTATAGCTCGTGCATCGGCACTTCAAGAAAAAAACAAGCTTTATGTTGATGCAGGTAAAACAGCAGGAGCTTCGAGATTTAAAATCATGTTTAAGCATATCCTTCCTAATGCATGGACCCCTCTCATTGTAAGAGTTACATTCCATTTAGCTGTGGCTACGTTAGGGATCGCTGGTTTATCATTTTTGGGATTTGCCGTATCAGATGTACCCACATGGGGTTGGGATATTAATGCTGCACGATCGCATATGTATAGGGCGCCATGGGCAATGGTTTGGCCTGGTGTTTGGATATCCATTGCAGCACTTGGATTTCAGCTTCTAGGTGATGGATTAAGGGATGCTCTAGATCCAAAATTAAAAGTATTATAAGGTGAAATAAAATATGATTTTTGCTTCTGCGTCAATTGATCAAATAGTTAATAATCTAGTCTTTTCAGGGATTATTGTTGTTCTTTCAATATTTCTGGCACGGATTCTTAATTCAGTTATAAGTTATAAAAGGAGAGTATCAGCAACTGTACTATGGAAAAGTAATTTAATTGCTCTAGCGATTTCTTATGGGATTTGGACGGGTTTAACATTTATTTTGGGTTTAACCATTGGGGTGTTTGTTACTATGCAAGACCATATACTTCTAGTGGAATTATTCCTTATCGTTAACTATTTTATGGGTAAAAAATTAACAAAGGATGAAATAAGTAAAAGCTTGAGTGGATTAGAAGAGAGATTAAAAGAAAAAGAAATGTTATTGAACCCTTCCGAGGAAAAGATTGGGGATGATAATGTTCTTTTAAGTGTTGAGGACCTGATAACTTACTTTTATACAGAAGAAGGAATAGTGAAAGCAGTTGAAGGAGTTACCTTTCAAATTTATGAAGATGAAGTTCTTGGATTAGTCGGGGAAACTGGATGTGGAAAATCAGTTACCGCTTTATCAGTTCTTCAATTAATTCGACCCCCTGGTGAAATTGTTGGAGGTAAAGTTTTATTCCAAGGTATAGATTTATTAAATGATCCCGAAGTTGAAATGCAAAAGTTTCGAGGGAATCAAATAACTATGATTTTTCAAGATCCATTAAACTCTCTAAATCCTGTAATGAAAGTGGGTGACCAAATAATTGAAGTGTTTTTGAATCATAAGATGGATGAACTCTATGCAGAAGCAGGACAAGATACTCAAGAGATAGGTTTAATCAGAACGGATCTTGAATTAAAAAAAGAATCGATAAAGGAACTTCAGAAAGAAATTGATACAGATAAGGATGAGATCACTAAATCTGATGAAGATAAATACCAGGGAGAGGTTATCCTTGAAAAAACACCTGACACAGAGACTTTTGCAAAAATCCGTCAAAAAGAAGATGATTTAACAGACCGTATCAGTGATATGGAAAAGACAAAGAAAGTATTTCGGGAGCTAAAAGATAGGAGCAACGTTTTTGCTATAGCAGATGAATGGGCAGCTAATATTATCAGAGACGTCGGAATTTCGGATCCAGAACAAATTTTAAATCGATACCCTCACGAACTCAGTGGTGGTATGCGCCAGCGTGTCATGATTGCGATAGCTTTATCATGCAGCCCAAAACTTCTCATTGCAGATGAACCTACCACTGCATTGGATGTAACCATTCAAGCCCAAATCCTCGAATTAATGAAAAGGCTTCAAAAGGAATATAAGACTTCGATTCTGATGATTACTCACGATCTTGGACTCATTTCTGAACTCTGTGACCGCGTTGCTGTTATGTACAGTGGTTATATTGTTGAATATGGCTCTATCTACAAATTATTTAAGAACCCATTACATCCTTATACCCACGGTCTAATTCTCGCAATTCCACGAGTTGAAAAACGAGTAGATAACCTTATGACTATTCCGGGAATGGTTCCAAATTTGATTTATCCCCCGAGTGGGTGCCGATTTCACCCTCGATGTGATTATTGCTTTGAACCATGTGATACCATTAATCCTGAGCAAATTGAAACAGAACCGGGTTATTTTGTGGCATGTCATCTCTATGATCCAAAATATAAAGACTTAGCAAAAAATGTCATAGAAAATTCAGGAAATCCAAATAAAATAAAACAAGAGGGAAATTAAAAATGATCTATGTATTGTTTACAGAACCGCTTACCGAATTAAATGATATCGTAACAGCCATACTATTCATTTTTTTATCCATTGTAATTCTATTAGGAGTTGGTCTATTCTTTACTAGTTGGGGTGATAAAACACAGTTATTACAGCCAAAGATATATATCATAACAGTAGCTCTCACCGTTGTACCTAGCTCAATCTTTATTATCATTCAAGCATTTTTATTGGGGGTAGATTTTCTTTATATAGCTCCGGCGTATTGGCTTATTTTAGGTATTATCTCGTTTCCCTTGAATTTATTAATCAAGGTATTATTTGCATACAAAACTATTCAATATGGGGAAATACGAGAGCAAAAGGTAATAGAAAAAGGAAGAACGCTGTTAAAAGTCGAAAACCTCAGGACATATTATCCAATTTTTATGGGATTTTTCAAAAGACATGTTGCTGATGTGAAAGCTGTGGACGGTGTATCATTTGAAGTAAAAACGGGAGAAACCCTTGGCTTAGTGGGTGAAAGTGGATGTGGAAAAACAACTATTGCTCGTACAATCCTAGGTTTAGTAAAGAAGAAGGCTGGGCAGATTTATTTCGATGGAGAACCATTACATTATAAATTTACGCAAACACAAAGACAACATATACAGGTAATATTTCAAGATCCAGATGCTTCTCTTAATCCTCGTAAAAAAATCATTGAGATTATAGGAGAACCTCTTAGAAATTTAATGGGGATCACTGATGTTATAAAATTGCGAGCCCGGGTGTTAGAATTATTAGAAATAGTCGCAATGAAGCGAGAACACTTGGATCGATATCCTCACGAATTCTCAGGCGGTCAAAAACAAAGAATTATTATTGCAAGAGCATTAGCGTGCAATCCTCAATTGATTATCCTCGACGAACCCACATCAGCATTGGATGTTTCAGTACAAGCCCAAATTCTTAATCTCCTTAAAGAATTACAGGAAAAATTCGGCTACGCGTTTTTATTTATTACGCATGATTTATCCGTTATTCATCATATCGCAGATCGAATTGCTGTTATGTATCTTGGTAAATTTGTTGAAACTGGTAGTGTAGATCAGATTTTTTCTAATACGAGCCATCCTTATGCTAAGGCTTTACTCTCTGCTCGTTCTACAATTGACCCTGAACGTAAGAGAAAGAAATTAATATTACGAGGAGAAGTACCCAGTCCCATACGACCTCCTCCTGGGTGTTATTTTAACCCTCGATGCAGCTCAGATGCACGAACACCCGAATGTTCAATAGAAGAGCCTCACGAAATTGTAATAGAAGAAGGACATAGTATTTGGTGTGTTAATCCACCTAAGTAGATTTATTTTCACCTTTTCTCTTTTAATCTTTTAAAACCTCTTTTTTTATATCCTTTAAGATCTAAAGCAAATGATTAAGGACGGATAGAAAATAATCCAAATTTATTAATAATTTGTAGAGAACTAATATCATAAGAATCTTAATTATTTATTATAAATATATTATAACTCCATCTGAAACGATTAAAAGGAAAAAATGGTTCCAAAAGCTGAGAGATTTTCTTTTCATAAACAGTACGTTTCAATATTTATAGTAGTTATAAATATCATTATTTTTATAATTCTACAGCTTGGTCCAAACCAAGGAATAATAATAGAACTCACAGCTTTTGTTCCAAGTAAACTTATTCATGGAATCAATATGTCGAATGTTTTCATTGCTATGTTTATTCACATTAATTATTTACACTTAATAACGAATATGGGCGTTTTTTTTATGGTTGCATATAAATTAGAAAGAAAAATTGGACATAGCTTATTTCTGATATTATATATCGTATCAGGAATATGTGCTTTCTTATTTCATGCAGCATTTAATCTGCTTAATCCAAGTTTGATAGATATTAGGATCTATGGAGCATCTGGGGCAATATTTGGCATTTTGGGATTATATCTAATTTTATTCTTTAACAAAATATATAAAAATATCAATTTATCCCACTTATTTATCTATATTTTAATCCATTTAGTTTTTTTAACTGCTGTTATGGTACATTTTGGGGGTTTTATTTTAGGAATAATCTTTGGTTTTCTTTATAAGATGGTAAAACACGAAAAAATTACGGAGAAAACTAATTTGTATACAAATTGGTCTGAACTTGGTCATTTGTACCTTTCAAATGAAATGTTTAATCATGCCATCAAAAATCTTAAGTTTGCTACTAAAATTAATCCCCTAGATACTACAGCTTTAATGGATTTAGGGTACTGCTATACAAAAATGGGCAATTTAAACGAAGCAATTAATACTTACAAGCAAATTATTAAATTAGAGCCCAATAATGATCTTGCTTGGTGTAATTTAGCTAAAATTTATTTTGAATTAAAACAGTATAATAATGCTTTACAAGTGTGTAATGAATCATTAAAATTAAATGCCAATTCAGAAGATGCTTTGAATTTACAAAAAAAAATCCAAATAGAAACTTCTGAGTAAGTAATACTCCTAATTATAGGGATATACAAGTGGATTGTATCGGAACATATAGAAATACCAAAACAGAACAACTAAAAAAACTGCTAAGATACCCAAGATTACAAATATTCTAGCAAATCTTTTAATTTTTTTCTCTTTATTAATGATCCCATAAAATAGTGGGTTTTTAGGGTCAAGTTTTCGCAATTCGTCTTCCAATTCATCACATTCTTTTTCTGAAATTTGTTGAGGATTGTGATATCGAAGTGATCTATTGAGTTTTATTTGTTTAGTGAGGTATTGGATTCGATCTTTAGTATCTTGGTTTTGTTCTTGACTTTCTGACATTTAAATCTTCAATTTTAATGATGTTTCTAACTTTAAATAATTATTGTGTGGATTTAAATTATTGTATTGGATTT
>JAEOTL010000344.1 GCA_016839845.1 Promethearchaeota archaeon | reverse complement strand
TTTTCAAACATTTCATCCCAAATACTTCATCGACATCAGGATTAATAAGGTATAGTTTAGAATCATTATATTTATGCTCTTTAAACCCCATCAAGAAGTAGTCAAGTTTTTCACTTGCTTTATAAATAGCTACATTTTGAGGATTAAATAATATATCAATTTTATTACGAGACTCATTCATCTGTAAAACCTTTGTAAAAGAAGTGATGGAACTAATTCTTCAACTTTTTTCTTATTGATATTGAAAATTAATTTTGACCTTTAGCTTTTATTTTTTAAATTACTGCCAAAATTAAATCTATAATACTCAAAACTAATTCACAACCATTTTTAATAGGAATAACATCAAATTTAAATAAACCAATAACCATTACAAGTACATATGTCTGATTCTGAATGGAGCAAAATTGATTTTCAACAATTTGTAAATGAATATGGTAAAGATGTAGTAGTTACCCATGCTCCGACCATTCTTTATTCAAAAAAGGATAAAGAACACGAAGCTTATACCTCTTTGATAATCTTTTTCTTCCTTACTGGGGGTTTGTTCATTTATATTGCTCTATCGTATTTCTTGTTCCCAATTTTTTTCCATTTAACCTTATTTATCATTGTCATTGTGGTAGTAATTGTTGTTGATGTGTTCTTAATTATTAATTATCAAAGATCAAATATTTATATTAGACCGTTAGAATGTTGGTTTGAAATTTATAAGGGAAAACAAGAAGGCGAATTGGAGCATTTTTGTTTTACTTACTATCCAATCTTTAGCGGGAAATGCCATCCTAATGTTGCGATGAATGTTATCTATAAATTGTATCAAGAAGAAGTATTAAAAAGTAAAGTAGATATTACTCAGATTGAAGTTTATTTAAAATTAACATCGGACACCAAAAAGTCATCCGAAGCAATAGGTTTATTTTTCCAATACGCTGAAGGAGTCCCCTTTAAAGAGGAGACCCCAGATCAGATGAGATGGAAATTTTTCCCGATTAAAAAGTCCCAGGATGATAACTTCCTAGCGATTGCTAATTGGGAACATCAATACGAATGGAAAGATGATTTAGAATACGATTATGATAAATTACATGAATACGCTCCTTGGGTAATACATAAATGGACTGATTTAAATTTAAAGCATTTAACAGAAGATTTTAAAACGGAATTTCATTGGAACACCCGAAATATCGATTCTAAGCCTAAATTAACACCGTGGAAAGGAAATTTGGGAGAGCAAACCTACCAAAATCAAAAATCATCTGAAAGCAGTAAGATCATCCATGAGGCAATTAATACAGTTATAGGTCAAAATACCGAATTTAGTAAAATTAGAGATATTAAAAATAAAATTCCCGCGATAAAAGCATACTTTAGAGATTTAAATCTCTGAAGTCTTTGTCTGATTTTCTTCCATTCTATTTACTAACTACTTCATATAAATAGACTGAAAACTATATTACTTATTATTTTAATATAAAACTAATAACAGTTAATTGTAAAAGATTAAAAAAATAATTATTATCTTACTAACGATAAGAAAGAGAGGTAAAAAGTAAATTGGAATCATTAAAAAGTGTGTCAAATCTTGAAATCCCCACAAACAGAATGTCTTACAATAAAAAAACTTGTGTTCTCTCAATAAGAATATTGGATTTTATGTTTGTTGGTATCTACAAGAAATCTACTAGGTTAAATGTAATACTAGACGACATTTTTGCTTCTTTAGGGGAAACTCACTTGAATCGCGGTGATGTATATATTATCGATTTTGTAACGGGTAGTAAATTCGCAGAAGATCAAAAGTTAAAGCACTTGAAACTACCTAAACAAGAGAAAGTCACAAAGAAGCAAGATAAAACCCCAAAAAAACAAAAAGCTAGCAAAAGAAAGGATATAGAGGCTTTTGACATTGAAGAAGAAGAATATTATGAGGAAGTCGATGAAATGGTATCCTCAATTTCTGATGATACAGCAGCCGGTGAATTTGGAGAAGCAAAATTTATGGAAGAACCCTCAGAAGAACTATTATTAAAAAGGGATGAAACAGAGAAGTACGAAGCTGAAAGAGCAAAAGAGGTTACAAAAGCAAAAAAAAGATCTAAACCACTACCAGCACCTTCTCCAGCGAGATCATCAATGCCGGAGCCAAAAGCTGCGGCTAGACCCCCTCCTGCACCACCAGCCGATTCCTTAGGAGGGCCAGGAGCCGCCCCACCATCTACTCCTGCTCCTACGATAGTAACCCCAGAAGAACCACAACCTAAAGTTTATGAGATAAACATGGGGCTTCAGTATTACTCAGTTATGATGGAACAGAGAAGTTATCTGTTTTATGTTTATTTTTCACACGAAGAATTAAAAATAGTAGATGAGGAGGGAAAAACAGTCTACCAAACGACAATTAAGATTGTAACTACTAAGGAAGAACCTCCCGTTTTAGACCTCAAAATTGAAGGGGAAGGGTTTGAAGTCCATCCAATCTTTGGGAAAGTGGAAGTTAAAAAAGATGCGGTAAATCCCCCCGTTATGATTTTTTCAATCATGCCCTTGAAATCAGAAAAGAAAAAGAAGAAGAAAAAGGAGACGGAAAGGAAGTTCTTAAATGTCTACATCGAATTTGAGGAAAAGATAATTAGCCATACGATTTTATCTATAATAGTCCAACCTAAGTTCTTCCGGCTTGATATAGGACCATTCCATTTGAATGTTAGTAAAAAAGCTGCTGCTATTGTCTCATTTATATCTGTTTTGATTGCGGGTGGATCACTGATCTTTCTGCTTTTTTCCATAGATTCTTCGTCTTCATTTATGGATTACATAAGCGGTCTCGCTCCAGGATTAGGATCGATATTATTCGTTGTAATTTTCTTATACACTCTATTGAAAGAAGGGATTTACCCATTGAAAGAGAAAATCAGCGCATTCTTAAATTTCGACCAAACAGGAGTCCTAATTAAATAAAAAAAAATAGGATTATAATAAATTTCTTTTTTATTTTTGATAAGAAATTAAAAAAAAAAAAAAATAAGAATTTAATATTGCTCTTACTATGCATCAGTGTCATCATAAGTGATTAAATTATTCTCAAAGAGATATTCGCCAGGATTCCAATCTTCAAAAAGGTTTGTTACCGAGTTATAATCACTAGAAGGAATAAGCCAGATCTTAGCACCTTCAGGATGATTGTCATCATTTATATATGGCAAGTCTCTATTGAGGTTTAAAGAACCATAAAGGTAGATTTCACCGTCTAAGTCAGTTGAACCACTTTTAATAAGTACATTAGGTTCTTCCCAAGGATCTATGTAGTATATCAGGCTATATTTTGTATCTAATAAGAGATCGTAGCCATAGAATTCATACTCAAACAAAGGTCCTGCAAGGTTGTATTTCAGATTCCCCCTAGCTTCATCCAGTTTTATTTCCCAAGTTACGGGATCCTTCTCGTAGAGTAAAAGATAAGCAACATCGGTGTCATCGTAAGTTATCAAATTATTCTCGAAAAGGTACTCTTCAGGATGCCAACCTGTCATTTTACAGTCAGAAATATCATAATCACCCGATAAAACTAGCCAGATCTTGGCACCATCTGGGTAATTTGCATCGTTTGGGTGCGGTAAGTCCATATTAAGATCGGGAGAACCAAATACGTGGATTTTACCTTCTTCATCAGTTGAACCACTTCCAATGAGTGCTCCAGGATTATCGCCAGGCCAGGGATCCGGGTAGTAAATTAATTCATAATCTTCTCCATCTGTAAGTTTAGAGCCATAGAAAATAAAGTTGAAAGTTGGGCTTACAGGGTCAAAAATGAGCTTTCCCCAGGCGCCATCTTCCACGATACTCCAGTCTTCTGGATCTTTTTCATGGAGAATAAGCAAACTGGGCATGTCAGGCATTTCACCAGGAACTTCGAGTTCAATCTTTTCTGTATGAATGTTGTGCTTTTTACCGTCTACTGAAAACTTAAGCTTAGCACCAGAATTTAAATGATAATTCCCTGACGAAATAAATTGCTGTTTGCCGGCAGGATTAACCCCCGTCCCGATGGTTAAGTCTAATACCGCAAATTCATCACGCCCTAAATCTCCAATTGTCCAATTAATATGCGTAGCACCACTATCCTTCTTGCCTTTTTTATCATATGCAGGTTCTTCCCCATCATGGTATACTATATCGTAAACTTCCAGTTGAGGTGGTAAAATATCAGTCACAACAACATTTTCCATTGGAAAATCGTAGAGATTCATAACTACGATTACTAGGGTCCAATTGACTGCTTCACCAATGTCAATGATACCATCTGGTACCTCTTCATCTATAAGAAAAGCCATCTT
>JAEOTL010000343.1 GCA_016839845.1 Promethearchaeota archaeon | reverse complement strand
CTCGAAAATGAGCAGGAAAAGCTCCAAATGAATGAGTTTGAAAAAGTGAATTTGAAAGATCGTATAAAAAGACTATAATCATATAATATAAGAGAATTGGGAAAATACTTTCTACTCCTGTTATGTTTGGTGGGGTGAAAATTAAGAAAAAGAAAATAAGTGTGGGAATACCTCCGATGAGTATCCAAGGGGAGTGAAAACCTAGTTTTTTCGTCCATTTATTTGGCTTATCGGTAAGAAAACCGACAATAGGATTGCTTATCATACTAAAAATAGTAAAAATTACATTCGCTACTGCCATATAAATCGGCCATAAGCTAATAATATCTATCATGCCAAGTTCGCTTTCATAAAAGTGCCACACAAAGTTGTTAAAAGCCACAATCAGAAAACCATTAAAAAAATAACCCATAGAAAACAGTATCATCTTCAATGTTCTTGGGTCTTCATTGCTGTTTTGATTTGGTAAACTTTTAGAATTATCCAAAATATCCACTAATTAAATTTTATTCAATAATAATTATTTCGTTTAAGTCTTTATTAAACTAATATTCTTTAAGATGAATAGTTACGCTTTTTTTTATGTTTCCGTAAAAAGATATTTTAACATAGAACATTTCATAATATTATGAGAAATGAAATCACAACCATAGAGTTGACTCCAATTCATGTCCCCTTTAAGGAAGCTGTTAGAGACGCAATGAAACAATCTGAGGGGGGCTTAGGGATGACCATTGCTGCTGAAGAGGAGTGGTTGGGGGGAGATTTCGTAATTTGCAAGCTTATTACTCGAGGAGGGAACATTGGTCTTGGTGAATCACTCCTATGGCTCCCTGAATCTGGTGTTTCTCCTTATCAAGTTATAGATTCCATTCAAAATTGTTTAGGCAAATATCTATTGGGTGAGAATCCTTTCAATATTGAAAAAATTAACTATAGGATGGATATCAACCTTGCTAATAATGAGATAGCTAAAGGTCTTTTAGATATGGCATGCTATGATCTAATGGGGAATATCACAGATAAATCTGTATGTGAGTTAATAGGAGGTAAAAATGCAGTTGAAATTCCGCTGGCAGCTTTAATTCCTCTAGCTGAACCTATATTAATGAAAGGAATCGCCCGATCTTATTTTAAAAAAGGATTTAGAACTTTTAGACTAAAACTAGGGAAAGGAGTACAAGAGGATAAAGAGATTATTGAAACAATGAGAAATACTTTCGGTGATGAAATTAGAGTAAGAGTAGATTATAATCAAGCTTATTCTCCTTCAATAGCTGTTAGAGCAATAAAAGAAATCGAACCTTTTGGTATTGATTATGCTGAACAACCAGTAAGAGCCGATGATTATATAGGGATGGCTTATGTGCAAAAGAGAGTTGATACACCATTAATGGCACATGAAGGTTTTTTCTCAATAAAAGATTTTATTTCATTAGTGGAATTAGGAGCTGTAAGAGTTCTTGGGATTAACTCAGAACGCCCCGGAGGAGTTACAAAAGCATTAAAAGCATACTCGTATGCTAAAATGCGAGGTCTGGGAGTAGTCTTGCATAATCAACCTTTAGGAATTGCTTCAGCTATGCATATTCATTTTCACATAGCAAAATTTCCTTATATTAATCATGCTACAGAATTATTTGGACAAGAAATGTTAATAGATGATCTAATTCTAAATCCAATTGATTATAATAATGGTATGGCAAAATTACCAGGAAATCCGGGCTGGGGTGTCAAATTAAATGAAAAGTCTTTAGAAAAATATTCTACAGGAAAAACTTATATCTTAGAAAATTAGTATAATCAATTATATAAAAGATTGATAATAAAATTTCTAAAATTTGTAAGATATTGTCGAAGAACGGGGAACTAATTCCCGTAAAAATCTTGTAAGAAAAATTTATTAGAAAACAAATTCTTCCTAAATTATTAGATTTAATGAAATTTTTGTAAAAAATTAAAAGAGTTTGAAAAATTTGGCTCAGAAAAATATCTATGAATATGATGCAAAAAAGCTACTAGCACAAGAACTTCCGAAATATTATCCCGAATTTGATTATCATAATAAATTATTTATAGTAGATAGCGATACAAATTTAGATAAGGTAATATCTGAGAATCCATGGGTAAATACTGATAAATTAGTGGTTAAGCCTGATCAACTTTTTGGAAAAAGAGGTAAGGCTAATTTAATCTTATTAGACGCAAATCGCGATGAAATGAAAGATTTTTGTAGTAAAAATTTGGGTAAAGTGTTTGAAATAGGCAATATACGAGGAGAATTAAAACGGTTGCTTGTTGAACCCTTTATACCTCACGAAACAGAATATTACGTATCTATAACATCTGATAGAGATAATGATATTATTCATTTCAGTGTAGAGGGGGGTATTTTCGTTGAAGAAAACTGGTCAGAAGTAAATCACATACCAGTACCAATAGGAACAGATATCAATACTTTTGATCTTGGATCCAAATTATCTGGATTAGGAGATTTAAAAGATACAGTAGTTACCTTTATTAAAGGATTGTATCAGGTTTTTGTTGATCAAGATTTTGCATTTCTTGAAATTAACCCTTTTGCTATTACTGCTAATAAAAAGGTTGTTCCATTAGATTTAAAAGCCCGTTTAGATGATACTGCTCAATTTATTCACACTGATACATGGGGAAATCCTGAAAATCCGATTGAATTTCCTGCTGGTTTTGGTCAAACGATGTCTAAAGAAGAAGCAATGATTAGTGATTTAGATGAAAAAACTGGTGCTTCTCTTAAGTTAACAATATTAAACAGAGAGGGAAGGGTTTGGACGATGGTTGCTGGAGG
>JAEOTL010000342.1 GCA_016839845.1 Promethearchaeota archaeon | reverse complement strand
GTAATCCCGGGTTTTTCTGCAGAAATAACATTACTTAAAAAAGAGTAATTTCAAATTCTACACTTGAAGACCTTTTCCATTTCTAAATGTGCTAATTTTTAAGAATATGGGGTTCTTATATAAGATCCCAATAATTATTTATATGTTATCATGCAATAAACAATTGAAGAGCCCTATTAAAAACAATTGTTATTACAAATTAAATTTATTTACTACAGTGTGAAGATCTTTGCCATTAGAATTTTATAATCCCCCCTCTGCGATTCTCGCATCTGGAACAAAAGAAGGAGTTGAATTGGGAGGTACAAAGTTACTTGTTTCTATTGATGGACACCATAACCTTTATTCTGAAGGTATAGTTTTTAGTGAGTTGAGCTGGGGTGCATTTTATCAAGAAGAAGGATTAGAAGATCAAATTGACACATTTGAAACAAAAGAATATGATTCTATACGAGATGATCCTGAAGCTCTGGTTTCTGCAATTGTAGAGGGTATCTACAATATTCTTAATAAGAAACGATTATTTTATGGTATATTTGATTTCGAAGTGGATGCTTTTCTAAACCAAAATACAGTTATTCCGGGGTTAAGACTAGATTATAAAATTATTAATAAACTACTTGATGCTCACAAGAGAACTCGGGATGGTGAACTATTTCCAAGAATTTTATCGGCGGCAAAAGGCAGTAAAAAAATACGGATTGAATTTCAAGGGAGTAAAAGGGTTAACCTTCATTTAAATGGTACCAAATTAGAGGATTATGCAGATATTTTGAGATTAGCAAAAGGTTTTGCTACTGGAATTGTGTGTTCGTCAACAGGAGTAGCAAATCTGTATATAATGAGTGATAATATAATCTACCAAGAAGATATTATTCCAGAGCTCTATATTGATGAAGATAATCTTATGATAATTGAAATGGGTATAGAAAGAGAATTATTATTTCCAATCAGTTGGTTTCGTATAGATCTTGGGATTAAATCCTTAGAGACTTTAGAACTCTGGGAGAAAATTAAAGATAATCCCAAATTGGTTAAAGCCTTGGAATATTATGAACGATATATTATTAGCTTAGTCCATAAGAAGTTCCAGGGAAGGGTTGAAACAATTGGAACCGATGTAGGCGATGATTTTGAGCAATTAAGCCCGGAAGAAAGACGACAAGCACTCAGAGATATGGCTGGAGCAATAAGAAAGTTAACAGATGAGTATAAGAAATAAATGTGTACTATTACTGTTTTTTTAGTATCCTTGGGGCTTTAAAATACCCATCTTGCTTATGTTTCGAATTTTTTGTTGCCTCTTCGTTTGAAAGGGACTCCCAAGGTACATCTTCTCTAAAAACATTCTTCAATCCATCAATAGGGTGTGTTGTCGGTTTGACATTACTCGTGTCCAGATCATTCAATTTTTTAAAATAGTTCAAGATTTCGCCTAATTGCTTTGAAAGCTTCTTTCTTTCTTCATCACTTAAATCTATTAATGCTAATTTAGAAAGGTGATCAATTGTTTCTTCTGAAAAATCTTCTTTATCAGACATTATCTAAGTCAGATAGTAATAAGTATATTTAATAAATAAGCTTTAGGATGATTTAACTATGCTTTTGATAAGATGCGAATATTAAAATTCTATATAATATAATGACAAGTATTAATTTTAACTAAAGCATAAATTGAGCATGTCAGATATCAAAAACCTAAGAGAAGAAATTCCGAGTTATGCTTTTATTGCCCTTGCGCGAAGAGGAATGGAAAAGATCTCACTTGATCAGTGTTTTTTAGAAAATTGTGATAACAATGATATTGAATTACTTGAACCAATCAAGAAAGAAGAATATGAAAACGAAAAAAAGAAAATAAAAGAAATCCATATCAAATGCAAGAAGTGTGATAGGATCTTTATTTTAAAACTAGAAACTATTAAAAAGGTTGCTAAGTCAACTAAAGATAAGGATGAAGAACCCTTACCAATGGGATTAGTTTACGCATTAGATGAAAATAAGAACGATCTTGGACATATTGGATATTTTTAATAGTTTTTTCATATTTGTAGGGATTAATGAACTTTAATTTTTATTTATTTGATCTAGATGGGACTTTGTTAAATCTAGGGAATATGAGTGCTTATGCAGATATGATATTATTAAGCACATTAAAAAAGCTGAAAGCTTCAAATTTACCGGAAAAAGATCAAAGAAGTGAGTTTTGGTCCTCTGGTAGTAATTTTACCGCTGTATTGAAAAAATGGGGGGTTAAATCCCCCAATAGTTTTTGGGAGTATTACGATAAAATAGATTTTGAGCACAGGAAAGTTTTAATTAAAGAAAAAAAGATTTACTTGTTTAATGGTGTGAATGCCATATTAAATGAGTTAAATCGTTATGAAAATATTAAACTGGCCATTGTTTCTAACACTTCTGACTTTGTTGTTGATCATGTGTTAAAAAAGTTTAATATTACTCAACAATTTCAAGAAATTTATAGTATGGGGGTCAATATTGATCAAGAAAGTGCGAAACCTTCACCTAATGGAATTTTTTCAGTTTTAGCGAGATTAAATTATGATCCTCTAAACGATAAGGCAGTAATGATTGGAGATTCCAAAGTTGATATTATAGCCGCAAAAAAAGCTGGTATTCAGGCATGCTTAATCAATCGAGGGTTCCAAGGGCATTCTCACCATCATAATGAATGGGATTTTAAACCAGATTATATTATAGAGAACTTAGATGAATTACTCACCCTTTAAATTTCAGATCTGATAAATGTTTCATACTCTTACCTTGATACTAGTAAACCAATACTCTGTGAATGATTAAAATTAAATAATTGATTATCTTCTTATTTAATATTGAAAATCTTAAGAGATTAGTCGAAATGCCGACAAATTTAGGAGAAGAAGAGATACTGCGAAAGAAGGTTTGGAAAATCATCAATTTAATTCAAGCAAACCAACTTTTTGTCCATCATAAGGAGCTTGTTATTAAATACTTAGCAGAAGAAAGAAAAAAAATACAGTCAAGAAATCTACCAGAAATATTGTCATTAAGTGTACTGAATGCGTTAGTCCCTAATTCTGCCATGCTCTTAATTGGCGGCCATGGTGGAGGCAAAACAAGTGTAGTCAAATTGTTAGGAAGGATGTTCACAGCAGCAACTCTCAATGAAATTGAAAATGCAATAATTAGAGGCCACCCTCAGTTAACTGAAGAAAAATTGATAGGTACCTTGAAACTCGGTAAATTAATGAAAGACGGGGAAGAAGAAGTAGTATGGAGACAATTTGTGACGAGTTTTTGGAAAATAATCGATGAGGTAAATCGTTTGACTCCATATGCTCAAGATATACTTTTATCATTACTCGCCGAGGGTACTGTCAAATATTATGATACTATAACAACGATTAACAAGTTTTGCTTATATGCTACAATCAATCCTAATGATGTGGGAACATTTGAACTCTCACAGCCATTTTTAGACAGGTTCGGAATCTCTGTTCCTATTTCTATGCCGGCAAGCCACGATTTACAGATAATACTATCGGGAAAAGACGAGAAATACTCAGGTTATGATGAATTAATCCAAGTACCAAAAATTTTAACGATTGATGATCTGATGGAAATTTGGTATTATGTGAATAAAATCCCAATTTCACCCCAAGCTCAAAATTTTATCCATGCTATCGTGAGAGAATTTACGTTATGTGCTCGTTTAGATAAGGGAAACACGGATGATCTGAAACCAAGTACAGGTTTGTGTTCTGGGTGTCATTTTAACACGGCTCAGAGTGTCTGTAACAAAATTGATACGATTTTGAGTGTAAGAGTAGCAAAAGATTTGCTACGATATTCAAAAGCTTTGGCGTGGTTGCTAGGAATTAAAAATATTGATATTAATATTGTTAATACTATTGCTCCATATGTAGTTTCTCATCGAGTCGCATATGTAAAACGAGAATTAGACAAAGCACCCTATTTTGGAAACAAATATGATTTTTCAAACAATATTTTAAAAATGATTCAAAAACGATTTAAGACTCGCGAAAAATGTTATGAAATTCAATCACGATTCAGGGATGGAAATCCAAAAGAAAATGATTTAACTGAACTCAAAAAATATGAGAAAAATGATTTAATTGTTAAATTTGATCTTATTCCATTTGTTAATTCCGTTAATAATAAAATTTATCCTCCTTTAGCACAACGTATAAAAGACGCTTCTAAAACGGGAAAGATCAGTGATCTGGTGGAGTTGAGAAATGAACTCTTAGAAAATATGGAGTTTCCTAATAGAGGTGATTTGATTGAATGGTGTAATAATGAGTTATACCGGCAAACTGTCACTGATTACATTATAGAATACTCTTATCAGAAAGATGTTTGGGCTGAAGTCGCTTCTGAATTTTCAGACTTGGATGAACCACTAAAAGAAGCATTCAGCAAACGCCAAACTAGACAAATTCGGAGTGAAGATCTTCTCCTTGAAATAAATGTCACTGGTACGAAAGAAGATTCTTTAGTAAACATCCAAATTTCTGGGGGGGAAAAAGCACTCAAGTTAAGATCCATTATGGATAATTTAGAATACATAAAAAAACAAGAATAGAATAAAATATAGTGTCGCTTTCAAGAAGAAGAAAAACCAAGACAAAAAAGCAAGAGTTAACAGCTAAACAAAATACACTTATACAGTTAGCTAAAGAAGCATGGGGTCGTGTATTGGAAGAATTTTATTTTCCCCCTCTAAATGAGCCAATGTACGTTTTTGATTATACTCATCTCGAAGGTTTTTACATCGATCCTGAAAATAAATGGCAGATAACAATGAATCTTGCCAATACACCCTTGTTTAAAGAGGATCAAGAGTATTTAGATTATTTTTATATGATTTGTTTACATGAAGTATCTCATTATCAGATTATTCCCTATGATGGACTTATTCACGCGAACTTACTCAGAGCTGCAATGACTCATGTTAATCAGAACTATGCCCCAATAATAGTAAATATATTCGCTGATCTTATTATCGATACCAAATTATATCAAAAATACCCAAGTAAGATATCATGGGAGATAAAAACAACATATGATTATGTTAAAAGTAAAGGAAAGATAAGCGATTTTTCTAAGTTCCTTTTTAGGACCTATGAAAAGATGTGGAATGTGGAATTACTTAATGATAAGTCTTTAGAAGAGATGGATTATCTAACCGATAAAATTACGAAGATCGTTCTTAAAGATTTTGAAGATGAGTCATCTTGGGAAAAAAAAACCTCTCTCATTGCCAGATCTTTAAAAAACCTAATTGAAGATACATTTTCTTTGATAGGGAAGAATGCAAGATGTGATCAAGGACATGAAAAACGAAGAAGTCCTGGGGGTTCTTTTATAGAAGTTCCTCAAGATGTTTTAGAAGTAATGGATAATCCTCTTGAAAGTAAAAATTCCGATAAATTGAAGGAAGGTCGGGGAGATGAATTGAGAGAAAAAGCTGAAGAGTTTGCGAAAAACGTCCCTTTCTCAGAGTTTGGTAGTCCAGCTAGACAGGCCGGGATACTACTAGATGGTCTCCCTTTAGCTACGTGGTATAGAGGATTGGCAAAAAATTTAATTGAGATCAGAATATTTGAAGAAAAGCCAGGAGGACAGATACCTGTTTATCCTGAAGTATGGCGAATTGGAGATCCAATTGAAGATTTGGATGTTGTTCAGACGATTCTGAATAGCCCCATTATTATTCCCAATATAACTACAAGAAAGTGGGGGTATAAGGAGGGACCTGGTCATCTTGAGGAAAAACAGATTCCCGATCTATTAATCGTATTAGATTCATCAGGATCAATGAGATGGAATTACACTTCAAGATTGGAAAGGGGTAGGGGGCCTTATCATACAGCCCTTATAGCCGCATTTGCCGCGTTGCATTTTGCAGCCAGTAAAGGGGTTAAATTCAGTGTAATTAATTTTTCGAATATAGCAGATATTTGCAATTGGACCACTGATTTCAAAAAAGCTGAGCGTGTGCTCTTGCGTTACCAAGGAGGAGGTACACTTCTACCTTTACAAGAAATAGCTCAACAGTGTGAAAAAGCAGAGAAAAAATCCCTTATTTTTATAATTACTGATTTTGGGATTCATAATTGGAGTAAGTCAAAGAAGATAATGATTGATTTGGCCCAAAATGGACATAAAATTGTTGGTTTTTTTATAGGGTCCGCCAAGATCCCAAAAGATAAATTTAAAAGCTTACTCGATAAAGTTACTTTTTATGGAATAAAGAATGTTAAAGATCTAATCAATTTAGTTATTACTGAAGTTAAGAAATATTATAATTAACAAGCTAAATAAGATTTTAAGGCTAATTGTTAAAGGTGTTTATTTAGATTTATTCATTTCACGCAAATATAATTTCATGAAATATCGCTGTGTATTACAATAATTTAGTCTGTCTTTGTCAGAAAGATGAGAACACTTTTGTAGCACATTCTGAATGTCAGTAAGAAGCTTAAAATTATCATATTTTCCCTTGTTGGGAACTAACTCGTTGATTGCATCTATATTCTCATTTTCCTTTGTATCATAAAACAATTTTCTAAGATTAAGAACAGGTTCTGATTCATCTATTCTTGAACTAATCATTCGAAGTAGTTTACCAATATTTTTTTATGATTCATTTAATTAATAACAATTCTCTCATATTAGGAGAGAAATATCTACATGTATACATTAAGTACAAATGACTTTTTCTTTTGAAATTAAGTGATATCCTAGTAATATCTTCAATTTGGTGTTTACTCTTTTAGAAAAAGATTAAAGCAGGAATTAAGAAAAATTAAAAAAAAATAAAAAATGGTCCTTCAGATTTCAACAATTAGAGAACAGTTAAAATGCTCTCAATATCAAGCCATCCTTTTTTAGCATGAATAATTTTACCTTGTTCATCTATGACAAATTGTCCCGGACCCTGTTTTTCCCAACCCTCATATTCCCCATGTTTAAAACCATATTTCATTACTTCTTTCAATTTAAGGGGAATTTCTTTCACTGCTTCAGGTGTCATTAATCCTAATCCATAGTCGGTATATAATTCATCTTTAGAACTTGGAATAACCGGAAAATCAAGTTGTTCCTTTTCAATGTATTCTTTTGCGATTTTTTCCCCCGATTGTGTAATATACAATATTTGAGCTCCCTTCTCATCAATATCAGTTCTTCGATTTATAAGTTCTTTCAGATCTACTTGGCAAATCGGACACCCGAAATACCTTGAAAAGATTAATACTATTTTTTTACCCTTAAATTCACCTAAATTAATCTTTCCCGCATTATATGAATCTAATGTAAACAAAGGGGCATCCATCCCTTCAGTAATATCCTTATTTTCCATACTGTTCACATTTACTTAAGTTTATACTTTTAATGAATTACTTTATATAAGATTTATTAGGATTTCTCTCCCAATCATTGAATAAGCATTTTTCCATTAAAATCATCGTCGTGTTTTAGATATTACATTCTGGAAAACAAATAGGAGATTAAAAATCTCATGGGAAATTAATCTAAAGAAAGGTGAAAAAATTGAATGAAAGGATTTACCGGAAGATTATTAGTAATTAATCTGAATAAAAAAAAAATTACTGAGGAACTGTTAGATGAAGAAATAGCAAAAGACTTTCTTGGGGGAGCAGGATATTGCTGTAGGTATTTGTACGATAAGATTGATAAAGATACTGACCCCTTATCTCCTGAAAATATTCTAATATTTATGACTGGACCTTTCTGCGGATCGAACATCCCTACAAGTGGAAGATTTGTGGTATGTGCGAAATCTCCGCTAACAGGAATCTGGGGGGAGTCAAATTGCGGGGGATTTTTTGGTTCCGAGTTAAAGAGGATAGGATACGATGGACTTATAATAAAAGGAGCTTCAGATACTCCAGTATATTTAGAACTTACTGAAAATAATTCTAGTATCAAGGATGCTACCTCCTTATGGGGTAAAGGAATCTTCGAGACATCCAACACATTAAAAGAAAATTTAGGGTCAAGTACACGAATTGCTTGTATTGGTCCAGCAGGAGAAAATCTTGTTAAATTTGCAATAATTGCATCTGAAGATAAAGCAGCGGGTAGAACCGGCATGGGAGCGGTTATGGGTTCAAAAAAATTAAAAGCAATCGCAATTAGAGGAGTTAAAAAGTCATATGCAGCTGCTAATCCTGAACAACTTAAGGAAACTATAAAAAAAGTAAAAACACATCTAAAAGATTCTTTTATTCCTCAAACCATGGGTAAATTAGGCACATCGGGGTTTGTTGATGCGGGAAATGTTTATGGGGATTTACCTACTAAATACTGGACTTTAGGTACATGGGGGGACGCATATAAGATCTCAGGAACAACAGCATCTCAAGAAATATATACAAGACAATATCCTTGCTTTTCATGTCCAATTGGATGTGCTCATAAAGTCTTCATAAAAGAAGGAGAATATAAAACAGATAATGAAATTGAAGCTGCAGAATATGAAACGGTGGTTGGATTTGGGTCTCTAATTTTAAATAATGACTTGAATTCTATTCAGAAAGCTAATTATTTATGTAATGACTACGGAATTGATACTATTAGTGGGAGCAGTACCATCGCCTTTATTTACTATCTTTTTAATAATCAAAAAATTAAATCTGAAGATATTGAAGGCTTAAACCCAATATGGGGGGATGTTCGTCCAGCTCTTGAACTCATTAGAAAAATATCTTATAGAGAGGGTATAGGAAATTTGTTAGCAGAAGGTTCTGATTCTGTTGGAAAACAATTTAATATTTCTCAAGAGGAAATTGCAACAGTTTATGGGATGGAGGTACCCTATCATGATGTACGATTTGTTTATGGTATGGCTGTGGCATATGCTTTGGGGACACCAAGAGGCCCATGTCATGAATCTTGTGACATGTTTCTTCTGATGATAACTTCCAAGCTTGAAAGTTTTGGAATTAAGGTGATTGAATGGGATCGAGATGACGAAGAAATGGCTATCCTTGGTGCATTAGCACAGGATTACCGCGCTATTTGTAATTCTCTGATTTTATGTAATATTGCCGATCCCACTCCAGAAATGGTTATAGATCTTATTAATACGTCAGTAGGATTGAATGTAGATTTAAAGGAATTGAAGATATTGGGAGAAAGAATTTATATGATTAAACGCATGTTCAATCTTAAAATGGGTATCACTCCTGATGATGATAGATTACCACAGATTTTGCTTAATCCTCTTAATGAGGGTGGGACAGTTGGAAAATCCCCAAATTTTGAAAAATTAAAAGAAGCTTACTATAGTTATAGGACTTTTGATCCAAAGACTGGTCATCCAAACCCTGCAAAATTGAAGGTTTTAGGTTTAACTGCCCTTTAGAAATTTTTTTTTTTTATAGTTTTTTTAATATACAGAAGAAAATAGGGAGATATTTTAAAAAATAAAATTAATATTAATATTGTAGAATTTTCTTAATAAACTAAATTAACAAATACAAAAAATCAAATTTATTGTAAACGTGAGTCTTTTGGTTAAAAAAGAATATATCTGTGAAAAGGGGAAGAGGAGTTCGATTGTAATCGATGATCTTTCAGTTGAAATTAAGGAAGGAGCTACTCTTGTTCTTGGATTTGCCGGAATTGGACTAATTGGCCCCATTGTGGCTAATACTTTAATCGAGCAGCTTCCAGATGTAAAAGAGATTGGCTTTATCACGAGTGAGTATCTCCCACCGATAAGTGTGTTCTATGCTGGTGTGTTAAAACATCCATTTAGGGTGCTCTACTCCCCACAACATAACTTGATTATCGGGATATGTGAGGTACCCTTCCAAATTCCCAGTGCATACAATGATTTATCAAAGACAATTTGTAACTGGGCTCTCTCTGAAGATGTGAAAGCAAAAGAAATAGTTATCTTTCAAGGGATTCCTCAACGGGGAATTATAGATGAATATCCTGTCCATTTTGCTGCGGAGGAAGGCATGACGGAGCACCTTGAGTCATTCGGGATAACCAAAGTAGAGAAAGGGATAATAGTTGGTCCGGAAGCTAGTGTTCTTAACGAAGCGTTAACGAACAGACTAGAAGCATATGCATTATTTACCCCTGTATTAGAAATCCCAACACCTGAGGGTGCTGCTAGTATTTTAGAAATCCTAAATAAGATTTATAAATTATCAATAGATACAGCCCCTCTAATAGAGCAAGGAAAGGAAATAAAAGCCAAAATGTTAGAGTTAGCACAAAAAGCCCAACAGTATCAACAACAGCAACAATTACCTGGTACTGGTAAAGAGTATACTCAATATTTCCAATAATTAATTTCATTTCTAATTTTTATTCTTCTTTTTTAAATTTATTACTATTTATGAGGTTTCCCGTGGATTATATTAAGTAAGGAAAAGATTAAAGAATCAAGAAAAATTAAAAACCATCATGAAATTTAACAAAACACACGCTGCTGTCTGTGGTTTATATTGTCCGGCTTGTACTGTATTTATTGCCTCCCAAGAGGATCCGGCCCGTCTTAAATTCCTTGCTGATCTTTCTAATATTACTCCCGAAGAGATGAGATGTAATGGTTGTCGATCTGAAAAACGTATTCCTTATTGCGATAATTGTAAATTATATCCGTGTGCTCAAGAAAAGGGAATAGATTTTTGTGGGGAATGTGATGAATACCCTTGCGAAGATTTAAAAGAATTTCAATCTCTAGCTCCACATCGTTTTGAATTATGGGAAGCGCATGAGCAGATAGTTAAGGATGGTTACGAGAAATGGATGGAAAATATGAAGGACCATTATTCTTGTCCTCAATGTGAAACTATAAATTCTGCATACGACTTTAAATGTAGATCATGTGGTGCTGAACCAAGCAACAAATACGGTGAAAGACATAGTAAGAAGGTAATGGAGTTTCTCGCAAAACAGCAGAGAACATAAATAAAGAGTATAACTTCCACATCTAAAGCTTTATCTTTTTCAATTTTTTTACTAGATAAGAAATAGTCTAATTAGGTTTTAATTTGGGGTAGAATTTGGGAAGAATTAAGGAAAAATTTGTACCAGTTCAAATAAACCAGGAGTTGTGTGTAAAATGCGAACGCTGTTTGCGAGCATGTAAAGCTAAAGCAATTTATTTTAAGCACGGGATTCGTTTGGTTGATTATGAAAAGTGTGTTGCTTGTTTAAACTGCGTTCAAGTCTGTCCGAGAAATGCTGTTGAGGTCACTTCGGTTGAATTTGAAGATCAAGTCATTAGTATTAAAATAGATCATGAAGAATGTTCGATGTGTGAAGATTGCCTAAAACAAGACGGAACCTTTTGTCCCAAAAAACTCTTTTTCCAAGGTAAAGTAAAGAATAAAGAGAATCAAGAAATTGATGGAATAATATTTAAGTTTAAAGAAATCGTGAAGTGTCAAAAATGTTTGAAATGTGTAGATTTATGCCCAGAAAAGGCGATTAAGCCCGTTACCTTCAAGACCAAATAATTTTCCTACTAAGAGCATCTTTAATATAGTATTTAACCTTGAGTTTTCTTAATGGTTTTTACTAAATCATTGAGATATAAATTACCCATTCCCAACTTTATATTCTGAGCAAAAAATAGTGTTACCGCAAATCTCATATTCTGAATTTCAATATAACTGGAGAATATTTTTTGATTATTCTCTAATTCCAGGAACATCTTTTTTAGGTTACTCAATTTCTTCTCAGTTCGTACTTCAAACTCTTTCATAATTGTGAAAAGAGTATTACTTGGAAGTGAAGAATAAAGTACATGTCCGTCAACAGTGAAAATTCCACTCCCCAAGATTTCTCTCCCATCTACAAGATCCCGTAGGAGATTAATGATATCTTGGAATAAAGGCAATGAACTAAGTTTAGCTGTTGGATCATCTACCTCTGCTTCTTCAGTGTCATCGCGTCTTTCATAAAATTCCATTTGAGAGAAATCAAAATCAACTTTCTGATAACCACGGATTACAAAATTTTTATCCACAAAAGACTGAAAACTATGCTCACAAACAACTCCAGAAGGGATTGAAACCGTTGTCAATTGCTTGCTTTGATTCACAATTTTAGTAGGGATCTTCAAGCCCTTGCTTTTTTCACATGTAGGGCAAATAACATGTATTGTCTCTTGCAGTTCTTTTTCATTAATGTCATTTGTTTCGGTCATCTATACTTAAATTATTCGATTCATAGAAGTTAAATTTATGTTTTTAGAAACAAAAGTGCTGTATATTACGAGCAGATTTGACAATTATAACTCTACTTTTTTATCAGATATCCCTAACTGATTAAAAGCTTCAATTCTCTGTACACAGCTAGAACATCTACCACATGGTTGTATACCATCACTATAACAGCTCCAAGTATATTCAAAAGGCACAATTAAATCATTAGCTAATCTAATTACATCTTTTTTGTTTAATTTTATTAGTGGAAGTAAAAAATTTATTTTAGTTTGATCCTTAGAGTGTTTACCTTTTTGCACTAATTCTGCAAGGATTTTAAAAAAACCAGAATCAGCGTCAGGAAATTTAGCTTGATCTCCAGCAATATGACCCCCAATAATATATTTGCAGCCATACACATCTGCATAATAAGCAGCAATCGAATAGAAAACTAAATTACGTGTAGGAATGAATCCTTCTGGACTTTCAACGGCACTAGGAATTGGATATCCCGCTATTCGTAAATCTATTGCTTCCTTCATAAACTCTACAGGGATTTCAATTACTTCGATCCCTACTCTTTCTGCCAGTTTTAAAGTAGCTCTTCTTTCTTTTTCAGGTCTAAGATGATAATTAAATGATAATGCAATTAAATCATACCCTTCCTTTTTTGCCCAAAAAAGAGCGGTTGCAGAATCTATTCCTCCAGAGAGTAAGATTATTGCTCTTTTCTCGGAATTGAATTGTTCAGAAAACATTTTTGATTTAACTGAAGATGTGATAGCTTCAGAAAGCTCAGTTAGATTATAATCTAAGACCTTAGCAGTAATACTTCCATCAGAAAGAGTGTCACATCTCATAACATCAATCATTTCTTTGCATATTTCGAGTTGGTCTGGGGCTTCTTCGTATGGAATTTTAAGAATCCGAGGAATAGGTATATTAAATCCGAATTGTTTCATAGTATTTAGAACTAACTTAACCATTTCACTCATAGTAGTAATTTCAGGTCCCACAAGGTCAAAAATTTGATTGTTTTCACCCATTCCATCAGCTGCGGCAAGGAAAGCTTTTATAGCATCCTTAACGAATATGGGTTGCATTGGTACATCTCCTTCTCCTGCGAGATACACTGTTCCTTCCCCAATTTGTTCAATTAAATCAGGAATAAGCTCATCTTGTGGTCCTAGGATATAAGATGGACGGAAAATTATGAAAGGTACACCACTATCTTTTAAGATCTGTTCTGCTTCCATTTTTGAACGAAAGTAATCATTAGTTGCCCATTCTATTTCTCCAAATCTATCAATCCCTAACCCAGAAGGAAAAATTATTCTTGGAACGTCCATTTTTCTAGCGGCTTCGACAAGTATCTTCATCCCATCAATATTTATATTTTCGAACAATTTTTTGGGGCCACATACTACTCCTCGGAAATGAATTATTGCTTTGCAGTCAGTACAAGTTTTTTGAAGTGAATTAACTTCAAAATTTTCAAGGATGATTGGTTTTCCACCCAATGATTCTACCTCTCTTGCTGCTTCTTGGCGTCTTACAATACCGATGACGTTCCAACCATCTGATATGGCTGCTTTTATAGTATGTTTACCTAAATACCCATTAGCTCCTGTGATTATTAAGGTTTTTAAGGCCATTATCTTAAATGAAGATCTTCATTTGATCTATATGAAAGGAAATTTTCATTATATTTATTGCTTTTAAACATAAGTTATAAAAATGCAAAAGTGATCATTCTATTCAATAGCAATGTGAAGTGAGGAATGAAATAGGGTGATCTAGTTTGGTGTTTAAAGTACATCTTAATTCAGCGGAAATTAAATTCAGTGCAAGTCATTTTTTGAAAGAACCTTCTCAATGCTCTCGACTTCATGGGCACAATTATTACGTATCCGTTGAAATTAGTGATAAATTAGATGAAAATTATTTTGTCGTTGATTTCATCGAATTAAATAAGACGTTGAAAGCAATAATAGAGCCAATGGATCATTATATTTTAATACCTTCACAGGCTAATGATTTGAAAATAATTGAGGAAGAAGATTCAGTAGAAGTTATAGCAAATTCCAAAAAATATGTTTTTCCTCGTTCTGATGTCTTTTTTCTACCTCTTCCCGCGACTACAAGTGAACTTCTTGCTAAGTATATTCATGATAAAGTAAAAGACGTATATAAAGCAAAAAGTATTGTTGTCAAAGTAGGTGAAAGCAAAACTACTATGGCCTCATATGGAGTAAGTTTATAGACTTTATACTTACTAGGGCAACTAATCATTTTTTAAAATATGAACATGTTCAGCAAAATGGTTAAATCTGTTATAAATTATTAAAAATACAAATAAAAACACAAATAAGTTAACTTCTAATGATGATCGATAAAAATTATACAATAGGAATATTATACGGAACACACCCAGATACAGAGATGTTGGCACAAAAATTTGCCGGGAACCTCATTAACAATGAAGAATTCTGCAAAGCGTGCGAGACTTTAGAACAAAATGTAAAATGTGACAAGTGTCGAGAACATCTCAAGAGTTTTTCTAATTCAATTTACTTCTATGAGAAGATTGGGGAAAATGTTCCTGATTTTATCGAAGATCCAGAAGAATATTTACCAAAAAACCTTCCCCCAGTTGACTTTATCTTAGTTGTGGGGATTCATCAAGATTTACTCTCTGGTCTACCAATGTACCTTAAAGATAAGGAGAGTTTAAAAGCCGTAATAGTTCCTATAGAGAATCCAAAATGGGCCCCTGCAGGGCTTCAAGTTCAAGTGTTAGAAGATTTTGAAACGTTTGGAATTCAGGCAGCATTTCCTAAACCATTCTGTGCGTTAAGTCGAGAATTCGATGAACACAATAAAATTGGATTTCATTTGACAAAAGAGCACAATTTTATACATGAATTTATTGATTATTACAAAATTGGGGTCCCAATCGTATCCTTCTTATTGAGTAAAGATGGGGAATCAATTGAAGACTGCTGTGTACTTCAATCAGCCCCATGTGGAAGTAGTTATTACGTTTGTCAGCAACTAAAATCCAAATACTTTAAAAATGGTAAAAGTGGAAACCTCTCTTTAAACGAAAGAATCAGTAAAGCCCATCATGCCTATCCTTGTAATGCCTCTATGGATCAAGATTCGATATTAAAAGACTCAATTTTGCATGTAGGGGGGTATCTTATCAGAAATGCTGTACGACGTGCTTTAAACCTTGAAGAAGAAGAAGGTCAAAAACTTGTCTATGTAGTAAAATGAAAAATCATCATTAAACCTTAAACCTTTTTTCTTAAAATTAATTCATTTTATTACAACCAGATTGAATCTATGGATATTTCGATGTCTAGAAATATTATTAATGCAGAAGTTGTTTCTAAGGAGATTTTACTTGACAATATAAGAGCTATTAAAGGGAAATCTAAAATTTTAGAAGATTATCCAACCTATCTCATGGATGAAAGTAAATTAAATGGGACTGCTGATTGGTTATTTTTTCCAAAATCTGAAGCTGAAACTGTATCTGTGTTAAATTTTTTACAAAATAACAAAATTCGAACATATGTTAGTGCAGCTCGAACCGGAATCGTGGGAGCTTGCGTTCCAACGTCTGGTTCTGTATTATCCACTGAGAAAATGAATAAAATTCTTGGATTTGGATTTGACAAAAAGAAAAATTATTATTTCCTACGTGTTGAACCGGGAATCACCTTAAACGATATAGATAAAATATTAATGAGGAAAGAGCTTGACAATATTCCAGAATTGACTCCTGATGCAATTAAAAGTTTTAAGGAAAGACAAGAATCTTTTCATTATCCAGTTGATCCAACGGAAATGTCTGCTACAATCGGGGGAACAGTAGCAACCAATGCGTCTGGGGCAAGAACCTTAAAATATGGTCCTACAAGAGAATGGATTAAGAGATTAAGAGTTCTATTAACTTCAGGTGATATATTAGATATCCAACGAGGAGAATATTTTGCATCAAGCGAAGGAATCTTTATTATAAATAAAACTAACGGGAAGAAGTTGCAGTTTAGTATCCCAAATTATATATTCAACACTTCAGTGAAAAATGCTGCTGGAATTTATTCTAAACCAAAAATGGATCTAATAGATCTGTTCATTGGTAGTGAGGGTATTTTAGGAGTTATTACACAGATTGATATTTGGATTATTGAAAAGAAACCTCTAGTTTCTAATGTATTATTCTTTAAATCTGAAGAAGATTCCATAACTTTTGTAGAACTTTTACGAAATAATCGAACTATCTCTCCAGAGTTCATTGAATATTTTTCAGAGCAAGCATTAGATCTCATAAAAAATGTACAAATCAAAGATCCCGGCCCGATAAATATGCCTCAAATTCCAGTAGAGGCGAAATCTGCAATTTTTTTCGATGTTCCATATTCTGAAGAAGAAATCGATGAAATTTTCGGTGAGATTGAGAAGATCGCAAAAAAAAGTAACACTAGTTTATCAAATAGCTGGTCAGGTTATGAAAATCGTGAAATATCTAGATTAAAACATTTTAGACATACCCTCCCAGAAAATGTCAATTCAATTATTGCTAACAGGAAACAACAATTTCCTGAAATTCATAAACTCGGAACAGATATTTGTGTACCAGACATCCACTTCAGGAATATGATGGATGACTACCACAATGTTTTACGAAAGGAGAAGCTAGATTATGTTATTTTTGGACATATTGGGGAAAATCATGTGCACGTCAATATTCTCCCAAAAAATATGGAAGAATTGAGATTAGGAGAAAGAATCTATGAAAAGTTTGCAAAAAGAGCAGTAGGTTATGGTGGAACCATTTCTGCAGAACATGGGATTGGAAAGATTAAAACAGAATTCCTGAAAACTATGTATAGTCCTAATGATCTGGAAGAAATGCGTTTAATCAAGAAGAAATTCGATCCATTTTTGATCCTAAATTATGGCAATATAGTTAGTTTTAATGTTGAGACAAATTGAATCATGAAAATTGTTATAACAATCAAACAGGTTCCTGAGGCAAATAAAGTAGCGATCAATCCCAAGACCGGTACATTGATTAGAGAAGGCGTAGAGTCTATATTAAATCCATTTTGTGAATATGCTTTAGATATGGCCATACATCTAAGAGAAAAGTATTTTGATCTAAAAATGGAGATTATTGCTATATCAATGGGACCACCTCAAGCTAAATATGCACTAATACGATGTTTGGAGTTAGGAGCTGACAGGGCATACCTATTATCCGATAGGAAGTTTGCAGGATCAGATGTTTGGGCTACAGCATTAACATTAAAAGAAGGAATATTAAAAAAAATAGGAGATTATGATTTAATCCTAGCAGGAAAACAAGCAATTGATGGGGATACTGCACAAGTGCCTGCTGAATTAGCTGAAAACTTGGGAATTCCCCATATCTATTATGGTTTCGACATATCTATTGAAAAAAAAAAAATTAATGTCAATAAAGAAACCGAGATGGGGTATCAAGTTATTGAATCTCGTTTACCTGCTCTGGTTACTATAAGTAAAGGCCCTTCTACTATTAGAAGGTTACCCTCTATGAAGGATATGATTGAGGCTAGGAAAAAGCCTTTGGAGATATTGAGTGCTGATTCATTAAATTTGGATGATGGTGAAATTGGACTTAATGGCTCATTTACTCAAGTGGTCAAAGTTTTTAATCCTCCCGCTAAAAAAACAGGAGAAATTATCGATGGTACCGATTCACAGAATGCTGCAAACAAATTATTTACGTTTTTAAAAGAAAAAGAGATTATATAAAGAGCCTAGGTGGAATTGTAATACTTCAAATTGATGAAAATAAATGCACGGGATGTAAAATTTGTGAAAAAATTTGCCCCTATGGTGCAATAATCGTTGATCCAGAGAAAAATATCGCGAGAGTACTTGAGAATTGCACATTATGTAATGCGTGCGTTAATGCATGTAGATTTAAAGCCCTTAGCATACTGCGTAAGATTGTCCTCCCGGAAGAACTTCAAAATTTTAAAGGAATTATAATATGGGGGGAAATAGAGATTAATGAGGGACAGTTACAATTCAAAAAAGTCGTTTATGAATTATTGGGTAAAGCACTGGAACTAAATAATGAGCTTAATGAAAAAGTTGCTGTAGCTGTTCTTGGTTCTCCCGGGATATCAACGATAATCGATGATTTATTTTATTATGGTGCGGAAATTGTTTATCTCTACGAACATGAATTGTTAGGTGAATTTTCAATTGATGGATATACTACAGCACTTACTTCATTAATAATAGATAAAAAACCATCTATTATGTTATATGGTGCAACAGCAAAGGGACGTGAATTGGCACCTAGAATTGCAGCCAGACTTAATTTAGGGTTAACGGCAGATTGTACAGGTTTATCAATTAATAATCAAAAGCAACTTGTTCAGACTCGGCCTGCCTTTGGTGGTAATATAATGGCTTCCATATTATCTCCGTACACAAGACCACAAATGGCAACAGTTAGGCCTAATACTTTTTCCATGACTAAACTGGAAAAACCAAATAAAAGTCAAGTAGAAAAATATAATTTAAAATTAGAAAAACAAAGTATTAGAACAACGATTCTTGAGGAATTTAGTACTAAATCCGAAACCATCAATATTGAAGATTCAGATATTTTAATATCGGTTGGGAGAGGCATAGGAACTAGGGAAAATTTAAAAGTTATTCAAGAACTTGCTCAAGAATTAAAAGGGACAGTATCAAGCTCGCGAGCGTTAGTAGAACTTGGGTGGACAGAGCATCCAATTCAAGTAGGTCAATCAGGAAAAACAGTATCACCAAGATTATATCTTGCTTTAGGAATAAGCGGTGCGATTCAACATTTAGTAGGAATGCAAACAAGTGATATAATTGTGGCCATAAATAGTGATCCTGAAGCCCCAATATTTAAAGTTGCAGATTTTGGAATTGTAGGGGATTTATTTGAAATAATTCCTCATTTCCTTAATTTATGTAAAGATAACAAATCTTAGAAAATCTATACAAAATAAAAATTATTTAAAAATCTCCTTATTTGAAATTATTCTGAAATAAATGGGATTATACACCATAAATGTTAGATTCTAATGTAAGGAAAAATAACATGTATATAGGTGATTATTGATAACTACCATACAATGTTCTAGTTCAGTTTGCCAAGATGACGAGGAAGATTTAGAACACGAGTCCTTCTTTGAAGAAAATTTTTGGTACTTCCTAATCCCTTCTGGTATACTTCTAACAATCTCTATCATTTTAGAATTGTTTTTTGAGCTAATTTGGATTGACCAAACGTTTGCAATACTCTCAATCTTCCTTTCAAGTTCAAGTGTGGCAAGAGAGGCTTTAGAAGATATTAAACATAAAAGGATTACTGCAAATATTTTAATGATTGTAGCCGCTATTGCGTCTTTCTTTATTTTTCACGGTCAAGAAGGGGCAACTGCACTACTGCTATATGCAATAGCTGAACGCTTAGAAGAAATTACTGCGGATAAATCTCGGAATGCAATAAAAGAATTGCTCGAACTAGCTCCTGATGACGCGCTCATTAAAACTGAAGATGGTTACAAGAATGTTCCCTCAAAAGAAGTAATTATTGGTAGTATTGTAGGGATAAAACCAGGTATGAAGGTACCGTTAGATGGGGTAATTGTTAAAGGAAGCTCATATTTCGATGAAAGCGCGATAACTGGAGAGTCTGTACCCGTATTCAAGAAAAAAGGTGATGAAATTTTTGCTGCGAGTTTAAATTCAGATAGTTTTGTTGATATAGAAGTTACCCGAGAAAGCTCAAACACAATCGTTGCTCAGATTGCTGAAAGTGTAAAGATTGCCCAGCAAAATAAGAGCCAGCATGAAAGATTTATCGAAAAATTTGCAAGATATTATACTCCAATTATCATATTTTCGTCCATTTTCGTTATGTTCATTCCTCTTATATTTAATCTTCCTTTTTATGATTGGTTTTACAGGGGATTAGTTCTTTTAGTAGTATCCTGTCCATGTGCACTCACACTGTCTACACCTTTGGCGAATATTGCCTCTTTGACGAAGCAAGCAAGGGAAGGGATATTAGTTAAAGGGAATAAATTTGTCGAAAAAATAGAGGATATTGAAATATTTGCTTTTGATAAAACGGGGACATTAACTGAAGGAAATTTAAAAGTTTTCGATATTTACGCATACAATGGGGTTACTAAATCAGACGTTATAAGTATTGCTGCAAGTCTAGAAGCTCTTTCAGAGCATCCTATTGGTAAAACTGTAGTTAATCATGCTAAGGAAATGAAGCTAAAATTTCAGTCTGTAGATGACTTTGAAATCATTAAAGGAAAAGGAATTAAAGGAAAAATAAATGGAGAGCTCTTTTACGTTGGGAGTCGGAATTTTGTTAAAGAACTAAATTATGAACTCCCTTCTGATGATATTCAAGAAATTGAAGAATCAGGGACTATTCCGATTTTACTTGGAACTCAAAAAAAATTGCTGGGAATTCTCTCGATTAGAGACGTACTGAGAGTTTCCGCTCCGATTTTAGTAGACGGATTAAAAAAGCGAGGATATAAAACAATTTTAATATCTGGTGATAACCAAAGAGTTTGTGATTCTATTGGTGCATGCTTAGATGTCGATGAAGCTTACGGTGAACATTTACCTGACCAAAAATTGCAAGAGATCGAAAACTTGAAATCACGATATAAAGGAGTAGCAATGGTAGGTGACGGGATAAATGACGCCCCTGCTCTTGCTTTATCTGACTTAGGAATTGCCATTGGAGCCTCTGCTACGGATATAACAATCGAAACTGCTGATATAATTATAATCAATGATGATTTAAAGAAAATTTTAACATATATTGACATATCGAAAAAAACAAATAAGAAAATCAAGCAAAATATTTGGACTTCTATTATTGTAAAGGTTTCTTTCGCAATATTAACGGTTATCGGACTAATGAACTTGTGGTTTGCTGTAGGGATTGGAGATATGGGTGTTTCATTACTAGTTCTTTTAAATAGCTTAACTGTCTTTAAATTCAAATTTCACTACAAAGAAATTTCAAGGGAAAAGGTAGAAAGCGAAGCTAAAATGATAATCTGCCAGAATTGTGAAACTAAAGATATTATACCACAGCATCATGGCCGGGACATGGTCCAAAAAGGAGATAAATTGATTTGTTGGAAAAATATTATAAGTAGTGAAGAATTGGAATCTTGTGATGAAGAATTGCCACTACATTGTCCCTATTGTGAAGAAGAATTAGAAGTCCATTAGGAAACATTGAGTTACGTTCTGTTTCATCTTTCCTATTCTTTTTTAATTAATTCAATAGCTTGATGAGGACACTTAGAAACACAGAGTCCACAACCAAAGCATCTCTTTGAATCAAATTTTAATCGACTATTGCGGATGGTCCTTGCTTTAAAATGGCATTCTTTTATACATTTTCCACAATGAACGCATTTTTTATCGTCAGTTTCAGCAAAAAAGTCACTTTTAATCATTTGAGGAGAACCTTTCTCAAGAAACTTGCTTAAAACAACACAACAGCATGGACAGCAATTACAAACTATATAGTAAAATTGCGGATTAGGGAAATAAATTAGTTGGTGAAGAAGACCTCTTTCATCACATTCTTCTAGTAATTGATTAATTTCCTTTTTTGATACCCTTTTGAGGTTGGTTGATTTGAACGGAATTTCATATAAAGATTTACCTGGACCAAAATGGATACATGTATGAAGGGGATGCTCACAATTATCATTTCCATGTTTTCTTTGAACTGCTCTACAATAACATTCTCCAATTCCTACTACTTTTGAACGATGTAAGATCTCTAAAATCTCTTGGGAAGGAATAAATTTAACATCAATACTAATATTTTTATTTAAAGGAACCACTCTTCCGCCCCATCTTCCCCTTAAGACGTATTTATTTATAAAGCCCATTGTGTAAATATTAAATTTGTTATCGAGTTTTCGGAATGTTTCTAG
>JAEOTL010000341.1 GCA_016839845.1 Promethearchaeota archaeon | reverse complement strand
CTGATTGAAATAGAATCTTTACCGTCCTCAGTATAAAGTCTTGCAGAGCCAAAAATTCGTTGCTCATCGGTGGCTTTCCTTTTATAAGTTGAAGAAAAGGTTATAACCTCACCTTTTGGTTCAAACAAAATAGGAGAAAAATCGGTTCCTTGACATCTATTACAATAAGTTCTTTGTGGATATCTAATATTTCCGCAGTTATTGCACTTGATAGCATTAATTTTATTATCAATTCTCGCTGGTGCATTTACTCGAGTTATTAGACTTTCTTGCTTACTTATCATTGTCGTATCCTTTATATTAATTCTATTTTAGTATATGAATTGTTAATTCAAAAAATTTACTACGTTATTTCATTTGGAAAAAAATGTAGAACTTATAAAATTTTCAATTTCGTTTTATATATCTTATTTATTTTGGTAGTTTGGCTTTCTTCCCTCTGAAATAGCGTTGAACCATTCAGTAAAATCGTCCGTTGAGGAAACAACACCATACCCATACGCATCTAGTTCGAGAGCAATATCCATTGGAAGAGAAGCACTAAAGTTGACCATTTGTTTTGCGATTCCTACCCCAATAGGAGCACAGGTGTTCGCAATAGTTCTTGCAATCCTGTTTACACCTCTTTCAATTCTATCTGGTTCATACACTCCGTTGATCATCCCTATGTCCAAAGCTTTTTGGGCTGAAATCATTTGACCTGTAAGAATTAATTCCATAGCTCGCCCCACTCCAACTTGTCGGATTAATGTGTGAGTACCCGCATTACCCGGAAGCATTCCTACTGTTACTTCTGGAAATCCAAAAAGAGCACTTTTCGTAGCATACCTCAAATCACAGTACAACGATAATTCCAAACCTGCACCAATAATTAAACCTTCGAGAGCAGCTATAACTGGAATGGGGAGGTCACTAAACCGTTTGAATATCCGCGTTTCTTTAGCACAATATTTCTTAATAGCCCATGAATCAACTTTTTCTGGAGGTTCTTCACCCTCAGGCTGACCAAAATCGGCACCACTTATAAAACAGTTCTTGGAACCTTTTAAAATGATTACACGAGAGTCATCATCATAAAGAAGGGCTGCGACCTTATCTAATTCCTCCACAAGTTTAGGACCCATCGTATTAACTCGATTATCTCCTTCCATAAGAGGGGGATGATTTAGAATTAAAGTTGTGATGAAATTCTTCTCATCTTTCACTACTTCGATATGTTCAAATTCCCAATCTTTTATATTACCATTTGTAATAATTTTTTCACCTTTTTTTTTATTTTAAAAACCTTAACTAATATTTATTCTGAGGGTAATTTATAAGTTTACAAGACATAAATGAAGAAAAAATAGAAGATGCCAAACTAAAAATGGTTATAAAAATTTAAGATCAAATATTAGACTAATGAAAAGCAGGTCTTGTTTTTGTTCAAATTACACTCTGAAACCAGTGAAATTGACGGTGTGTTTCGATTTCAAATTGATTTTCCTACTTCATACGGATTAAGATTCGTGTGCATGTATTTATTTAGAGCTGAAGATACTTATATCCTAATTGATGGTGGCTTAGATTTCACTGATTGGGAGAAGACGTTCTTTTCAGAGCTTCAAAAATTAAATATATCTATTAAAGATGTTGATTACCTAATCATCACTCATGAGCATCCCGATCATCTGGGTTTAATGAATTCTCTAAAGAGAAAAAATCCTGATATTCAAATATTAATGCACGAACTTACTCAAGAAAGCATGAAATGGACGATTAACTCTGAAAATCTCACAGAAAAACAAATGAGATCTGAAGAATTATCCCAACATATGGTCAAGTATGGAGTAACCAAAAAACAAGGAAAGAGAATAGTAAAATTCCTTACGGCAATGCGAAGTTTCACCAAATATCAAGAACCTGATAGGCTTTTGAAGGATAATGAAGAAGTTCTCATAAATGATAGCACATTAAAGACAATATGGACTCCTGGACATTCACTCGGTCATATGTGTATTTTTAATGAAAATACATCTCATTTATTTGCGGGAGATCATATTCTTTCAAGAATAACACCGCATATCGGGAGTTTTATGGTACCTGCAGATTTCTCAGAGAACTATAAAGGTTATAATTTCACCAATATTTTGAAATATTATTTGGAATCATTGGATCGAATTGATAAACTCAATGCTAAGATTATTTTCCCGGCTCACCAAGAAGTTATCTATGACGCTCATAAACGAATCTTAGAAATGAAAGCTCATCATAGAAACCGACTTGCAGAGATATCTCAGGTAATCGAAAATAATCCCTTAACTCCTTTCAAAATATCACAAATTCACTTTGGGACTGAATTAGATGAAATAAACACATTTTTGGGACTGGGGGAAGTGTTAAGTCATTTAGTTTATCTGGAAGAGCAAAATAAAGTAAGAAAATTTGAAGAAAATAATAAGATATACTTTGTAAAAGAACCTTAATCAAAAGCGCTCAGAATTGCGTCAAATCGTTCTTTAACACGATCTCTCCAATATGAATCTTTATGGGTGAAAATATATAGTTGTTCTTGTAGAATTCCTTGAAAGACAATATCTGCAACTTCATCAGGAGTCATAATAGGAGATTCTTCCATTAACTTCTGTATTTCTTCTTCTCTTTCTTCAGTCCTTCCCTCAGGGTTTAATAGCTCTTTTCTTCGATCTTCACTTACTCTGTTAAGTGCGGATAAGAAAATATTTGTTTTAACAAATCCTGGACATAGAACAGATACTTTAATGTTTGGCCCATTTTCCTCTAATTCAAGTGCTAATCTTTCTGTGAGGTGAACGAGTGCATGCTTACAAACTCCATAAGTAGCACCACCAATCCCATTAGAAATAACTCCTTCTATAGATGATGTGTTTACAATATGACATTCTTCACCTTGTTTAATCATTATGGGAATAAACGTATGAATCCCGTTAATAACTCCCCACAAATTTGTACCTAATACTTGTTGCCAATCTTTTGGATCATATTCCCATGCAAGATTTGGAATTGCTATTCCTGCGTTATTGAATAATAGATTAACTTTATCATATGTCTCTAAAGTTTTTTTTGCCAAATCTTCTATAGCAACTGGATTTGATACATCTGTTACAACTGAAATAACTTCTGCTCCTTCTCTTTTTAATTTTCTTTCCAATCTTCTTAAACGTCTATCATCAATATCAGAAATAACTACTCTTATTCCTTCTTTTGCGCATCGCTCTGCAAATCCCTGGCCAATGCCACTCGCAGCGCCAGTAATTACTGCTACTTTATCCTCAAAATTTTTCATAGTTATAATTCAGCATTATTAAATTAAAAGCTTTTTAATATACCCGACTTTGAATTATGAAACATATAAATATAAATAGGTTTGAAAAAAGAATCAAATATTAAAAAATAAATTGATGATGATTCAAGGGATAGTTTGACAAAATGAAGGCAGCAGTTTATTATGGTCCACGAGACATCAGAACAGAAGAAGTAGAAGATCCAATTATTGAGGATAATCAAATACTCATAAAAGTTAAAGCTTGTGGGATATGTGGTTCAGATTTACATATGTATAAATTGAATTTGTATGCTGAAGGTCTGGTAAGACCATTAGAAAAAGGTGGCATACCCGGTCATGAATTTAGTGGTGTGGTAAAAGAAGTTGGGAGTAAAGTTTCAGGTATTAAAGAAGGTGATAGAGTTGCAGCATTTGCATTTGGTGGGATGGCTGAATATGTGCCTGTAACTCTTACCCCATCTAATGTAGTTCAGATACCATCCGAGGTAACCTATGAGGAAGCAGCAACACTTGAACCCTTAAGCAATTCTTACCATGCGATGATGAAGGGGAATCCTGCTAAGGGTGAAAATAGTGTTATTTTTGGGGCAGGAACAATAGGATTGGGAATTATCCAATGTATGAAAGCCTTTGAAGTAAACATGAAGAATAATGTTATAATTGATTATTCGGATTCCCGATTGAGCACTGCGAAACAATTGGGTGCTGATGGAATTGTTAATATCGGAAAGAAGGATCTTTATAACGAAATAGTTCGCTATTTGGGGACTTCTCCTTTATTATCTAATGCAGCAATAATTGTTCCTAATGTAGATATTATATATGATTGTGCGGGATACATGCAAGATTTTAAAAATTCTATCGCCCTTCAAAAAGCTTTAGACATAATTCGTCCAGGAACAGGTAGAATTGTAGTACACGCCTTATTTGAAGATAATATTCCCATGAATTTTCTCCCCCTGGTGTGGAAACAAACAGCAATTCTAGGATCATACGGATTTCTTCCTGAAGAAGTTGAAAAATGTCTGGAATTACTACGAACCAAAGAAGTGGATCAGTCGAAAATAATTACTCATGAATTTCAATTAGACCATGCGAGTGAGGCATTTGAAACTCAGTGTAATATTGAGGAATCTATAAAAGTTATAATAAAACCTTAGTTTTTGGGTTCAAATTAAATTTAAATCTAAAACTATGAATCAAAATTCAAATTCATCTCTATGGAATTGGCTTTTGATCTGAATCTAAACCAAGAAACCTATAACTATATAAATTTTCGAAATAGAGGAACAATTATTGAACTAGTCTTTAAAAAATATTTAAGAGGAAATGACAAAAATGAAAGCAGGAATTTTTTATGGCCCAAAAGACATCAAGATGGAAGATGTGGAAAAACCAGAAATTCTGGATAACGAAATTCTCATAAACGTCAAAGCTTGTGGAATTTGCGGTTCTGATTTACACTTATATAAGTTAAATATGTTTAGCCTCATTCTTTTGAAACCATCAAAAAAAGGTGGAATCCCCGGTCATGAATTTAGTGGTGTAGTAGTGAAAGTTGGAAAGAATGTTAAAGAGGTAAAGGAGGGGGACAGAGTGGTGGCTTTTAATAATGGAGGTATGGCAGAATATGTTTCTGTTCCCTATGTATCGGGTTTTAATATCGTTCAAATTCCCCCAGAGATCTCCTTTGAGGAAGCTGCAACACTTGAGCCAATAAGCAATTCCTACCATGCCATGTTGAAGGGAAATCCTACTGAAGGAGATAATATAGTTATTTTTGGGGCAGGATGCATAGGATTAGGTATTATTCAGTGTTTGAAGGCACTTGAACTAGATATAAATAAAATTATAGTAGTAGACCTGTCCGATTATCGATTAAAAGTTGCTAAGGAGTTGGGAGCAGATGAAGTTATTAATGCTAGCAAAGACCACCCCTTAACAAAAATTAACCAGCTGGTTGAGTTAGTCCCTTTAGAACTTATGCCCGCCATGAAGGTGCCCAAAGTGGATGTTATTTATGACTGTGTTGGGTACATGAAACAACATGAGGGACCAGTTGTTCTCCAGCATGCCATTAATTTGGCTTTTCCAAGAACAGGGAGGATTGTAGTTCATGGGATATTTGAATCAGATGTAAAGCTGAACCTGCTTCCAATGATCGGTAAACAAATAGTTATCAAGGGCTCTTACGGATTTGAACGCGAGGAAGTAGAGAAATGTATTGAATTAATGGCCTCCAAAAAAATTGATATGTCAAAATTGATTAGCCATGAATTTCCCTTGGAACAGATAAAAGAAGCCTTTGAAACCCAATGTAACGTTGGAGAGTCTGTAAAGGTTTTGATAAAGCCCTAAGCTCTTTTCTTATATTTTGGGAGAAATTTTCTTAAGATACATATTTTTGTAGGTAATCCTCTCTTGAAAGCATAAAATCTAATGCTACAAATTCAATTGGATTTCCATCTTCATCTGTTCTAAACGATACATTATTTTCACCAGTGGAGGTAAAGCCTAATCGTTTTAATAGGTTACAAGAAGGACTATTTTCTTTAGCAGTTCCAGTATTAACTTGAACTGCTTGGAATGTCTCAAAGATATACTTGAGTACAACTTTGCATGCCTCTGTAGCATACGCACTACCATGATAATTGGGATGGAACACAAACCCAAAATCGAAGGTTTTATTGCTTTTTCTTGGTACTGATATGAATCCAATCATTTTATTTTTCTCTTTTAAAATGACTGCAAGAAAATCATCATTTTTAGACCACGATTCTACGATTCCTTTGTAAACTTCCGGGGAATCTGGCCACGGACCATGGTCATATTTGGCATATTCAGATTTTTCATAATTCGTTCCTATTTGAAAAAGATCATCACCATCTACTGATGTGAAATTTCGAATAATCAACTGCTCTGTTGCAAGTGCTATCAATATAGGCTTCCCTACTTAACTTATTAACTTTTGATTTAATTTATTTAGATTATTTATTATACTTTAAGTCTCAAGCTCTTTAAGAATCTCATCAAATCTCATTCTTACTAGTCCCTTCATGATCGGATCTTTATGGGTAAAAATATAGAATTTACCTTCTCTTATCCCTTGAAATATAATATCCGCTGCCTCTTCGGAGGTCATAAGTTTTGTTTCTTGAAAGACTTCTTCAAAACCAGATTCATAACTGTATCCGAATTTTTTTGCCATATTAGCTAGATATCTTTGTCCTCTGTCTTCGTCTTGAGTAGTTGGGGGATTTTGAAACTCTTCGGGACGATGAATATCTCCTAAAAATATTCTTGTATTTACAAATCCCGGACATACTACTGACACCTTTAATTTATCGATTTCTTTGAGTTCCAAGTCCAGTTGTAGGGTTTCAGTCAAGGAGACCACAGCGTGCTTACTCGCTCCGTAAACTGCACCACCTGGACCACTTCCTTTAAACATTCCTTCCATCGATGAGACATTTACGATGTGACATTCATCATTTTGCTTTAACATTATCGGTGCAAAGATTCTGATGCCATGAATTACCCCCCATAAATTTACTCCTAATTGCCATTCCCAATCTTTCATTGTATACTCCCAAGTATATTTTGTATTTCCGATTCCTGCATTATTAACCAACAAATGCACAGCTCCATAAGTGTCAATTGTCTTCTCAGCCAATGCCTGAATGTCATTTGTTTTAGAGACATTTGTCAATATTGCAATCGATTCCCCACCTATTCTTTTAATCCTTCTTTGGACCCTTCTCAAACCTATTTTATCAATATCTGCTGCTATCACTTTCATGCCTTCTTTTGCACAGCGTTCAGCTAATGCTAAACCTATCCCACTTCCAGCTCCGGTGATAACCGCTACTTTATTTTTGAATTCTTTCATTTTAATCATTTAAATTTATACTTTAAGGTAAAATTTACATATAATCTTCGATATTAATTCCATGGTTATGAAAATGTTCCCTAAAAGCTTTTCCTCGATTTACTATTCCTTCTACTAACATCTGTTCATACTGACGAGGGTTAGCTCCTTTCATAGCCAGGAGATCATAATAATACGGATTATCAAAGATATATAAATGGTTTTTTTCAATTCCCTCTAAATATTTAGCGACAGCATCATCAGGTGAAATAGCTCCGCTCGCAATAACATCCATTAATGATCCATAAGCTTTATCTAATTTTTGCTTTCCAAAGTCTTCTAACAACTTAGGAGGATATTGCATTTTATCAAGATCCACCTTTATTATATTAGTTTTTACCCACATTGGTACAAGAACAGACACATTAATGCCAAGAGGTTTTAAACGAGCAAAAAAAGTTTCTGAAAGGCCTACTACTCCAAATTTTGAAGCAACATAGGGGAGGGGTTCGGCTGATCCCGAGACACCCGCCCCTGATGCATTATTAACAATATATCCTGATCCTCGTTTAACCATGCGCGGGAGAAACGCCTTTATTGAATGAATAATACTGTTCAAATTCGTGTCCATTACCTTTTTCCAAACTTCTAGGTCTATATTAAGCATATCCATACCCATCGAGATTCCCGCATTATTTATGAGAAGATCTACTTCACCTAATTTCTCAAAAAAAACATTTGCTGCTTTTTCAAAGTCCTCGTATTTTGATACATCACACTTGCTAGCAATAACCTTAACTCCTTCTTTTTCAACTTCAGATTTAACGTTTTCCAAACCTATCATATTTATGTCAGTGATATAAAGATTCATCCCCCTTTTTGCGAGTGCGAGAGCA
This sequence comes from Promethearchaeota archaeon, assembly GCA_016839845.1. Next base: position 10,382 of record JAEOTL010000341.1, on the reverse strand, counting down.
AAGGAGCGACCTATTCCGCTGGCAGCTCCCGTAATAAAACCGTTCTTACCTTTAAATTCATCCATATGTTCTCAATCTTGCTTTGATAATAATTTATGAGTAATGCAATAAACCATAAAAAGTTTCGAAGAGATCCATAAATTATTTTCGGGATGCAAAAGAAAATACTTTTAAATTTTCAGAAAGATTTTCTAATGACGATTTTAATAAATCAAAAAATTGAAGGTATGAAAATGAAAGATTATTCAGATTGGGAACCTTTTTATGATCTTGAAAACGAATCTCCTTATCTCGAAAATCCAAATCGACCATGGCTAAAATTCAGACCTGACAATATACCAAAATCGATAAAATTTGACCCAATACCCGTCCATGAATTTATCAAGCAAAGTGCCTTGAAGTACCCTAATAATGTATGCGTTTACTATAAACCAACTGATAAAAAATATACTTACAGGGAATTAGTCTCTACAGCAGATAAAATTGCGAATGCATTGGCTGAACTAGGAGTTAAGAAGGGAGATGCAGTAGGAATCATGACCAGCAACTGTCCGGAATTTTTATTTTGCTGCCTGGGAATAATGGAAACTGGAGCAGCTGTCGTTCCGATCAATTCCTTACTTAAAGATGAAGACGTTGTTCATATTATTAAGGATTCAGGAAACATTAAAACTGTTTTTGCCCATAAAAATCAATACAGAACAATGAAAAGGGCAAGGAAGCAAGTTGACCTACCGAATTTAATTCTTGTTGGTACTGATGAGGCAAAGGAAGGAACGATAACCCTGGCAGAATTTATCGAAGGAAAGCCCCCTAAACCACCAGAGGTGGAGTTCGACCCAACAAACGATGTTGCAGCATTACTTTATACAGGTGGGACTACTGGTTTACCAAAGGGTGTGATGTTAACACATAATAATTTAGTTTCGGATGCACTCTCAGCTATGCTGATGCAAGGTGTACCTGAAGAAGGTGAAGAAGAAACTGAATATGGAACTAGAGTAAGCTTAACAATTCTTCCCTTGTGTCACTCCTTTGGCTTTCAAGTAGTAATTATTAGTATGCGAATTGCCGCAATGCTAGTTATGTTTGCACAATTTAATGCTTCAGAAATATTAGAAGCTATCGAGTATTACAAGGCAACCACTTTCGTAGGCGTCCCAGTTATGTTTCAAATGATCGTAAACTCCCCAGACTTTACAGAGAGAGACCTCTCTAGCCTTGAAACTGCTGGTTCTGGTTCTGCAGCTCTCCCTCTAGAAATCTCAAGAAAATGGGAAGAAATTACGGGAGTTAAACCAGGACAAGGTTTTGGACTTACTGAAACATCACCAATAACTCATACGGCTACTAATTGGATGCCAGAGATTATATCAGAGAGTATAGGCGTTCCAATTATCGATACTGACAGTAAAATAGTAAATCCTGAAACTTTGGAAGAATTGTCAATAGGAGAAATCGGTGAATTACTCATCAAAGGTCCACAAGTTATGAAAGGGTATTGGAAAAACCCAGAAGAGACAGAAAAGACAATTATAAATGGATGGTTGAGAACTGGGGATCTAGCAAGAATGGACGAGCGAGGCTATTTCTACATTGAAGGACGTACTAAGGACATGATCAAATACAAGGGTTATAAAGTTATGCCCCGTGAGGTTGAGGAAAAATTATATGAACATCCAGCTGTATTAGAAGCAGGAGTTGTCCCCGCACCAGATCCGAATATCGGTGAAACGATAAAAGCTTACATTGTCTTAAAACCAGAATTCAAAGACAAAACTACAGAAAGAGATATAATTGAATGGGCAAAAGATAAGATGGCAGGGTACAAGTATCCCCGACATGTTGAATTTATAAATGTGTTACCTCGAACTGCAGTAGGCAAAGTATTTCGAAGAAAATTGAGAGAAAAAGCATTTGAAGAAAAATAAAATTACTCCTTACTTTTTTTTATTATTTCTAAAGGAACTCTTTAATTTTAAATAAAAATAAAAAAAAATATTATTTATTTTTGAATTTCAGTAAAAACAGAATTATATTAATTACACCGGCAATAGCAACTCCATAAAAGCCAGTCTCCGCCCACCACTCACGATCCCCTATAAAACCATAGGTTATACCAAATATCCCAAGACCTATAAAGGCAAACAAGAGTGTTGCTCCTGCTAAAATCATTCCTATTAGTTCTAATTTGTCAATACTTATAAATCTGTTTGGAAGCAGGTCGTTCAATGCAACAACAATTTGCACAATGAGAAGGATAACTACTATCCATTGTGCTGCCAGATCACCACCAGTATAATATTCACAACCAAATATACAGGAATAATAATTGTACATACCAGAGTAAAAGCCAGCGAAAGCAGTAGCCATTAGTAGAATAATCCCTACAATACTCGCAACTAGTATTATAACGGCAAAGGGATCAATATTTCTATCGTCAGCCATATTATTTTCCTCTTTTTGAAACAATTTGATTTTTGTTAATAGTAATCATATTAGATTTGAAATTTAAAAGACTTACTCTTTTATTTCTTTACTAGGGTATTAGTCATAGGTATCAAAATTGAGTTATTATAACTCACAGTTTTTTTTTATCTAACGCTCTTACTATTTAGAAATCACATGCTTTAACTATGTCTTTCGGCTGGATTTGGATGGTCGATTCTAGTATATTATATTTATTTGACAGAAAATCGCTTATTTGTAAAATAAATTCCTCATGATCACTTTTTACGTCTGTTTCCTCTAGTCTAATATGTGCTGTATAAAGGAGCATATTTGGGATAATAGTCCACAAATGTGCATCATCGACATCTATAATTACAGGAAAACTCTTTTTCAAAGCTTCATTAATTTCTTCGATATTCATTCCCTTCGGTGCCATTTCAAGAAGTATGCGTGTAGAATCTCGCAAAATTCCCCAAGACCAATATAAAATTACAATTGAGATGCCTAAACTAACAATTGGATCAAGTATAACGAGATTAGTCGCAATAATAATAAAAGCAGCAACCACTATGCCTATTGATGAGGCAGCGTCAGCAATCATGTGATAAAATACACTTTTTACGTTTAAACTTGATTTTCTATTTCCTTGTAAGATAAGAATACTCGTTATATTTACTGTCAATCCGATAAATGCCACAATTAGCATATAAAAACCACCTATTTCTTGAGGATTTAAAAACCTAAGTATTGCTTCGTAAATTATGACTCCAACAATTGGAATAAGAAAGAGACCATTAATAAAACCAGCGAGAACTTCCGCCCGATAGAGTCCAAAAGTTCTATGATGACACGCGGGTTTTCTTGCAATAAAATTCGCGAGTAAACTTATTGCTATCGCAAATGAATGAGTAAACATATGCCCAGCATCACTAATGAGTGCAATACTGTTAGTTAGAAAGCCCCCAATTATTTCCAGAATCATTATCGTTAAAGTAATACTGAGTGATAATAGCAACCTCTTTCTCTCAACAGAGCGGAACTGAAATAAATGGTCTTTATATTTACTCTCTTCCATCTTTCTCAGCTATTTATTCTTTTTTTTCCAAATTCTTTTTGGTAACGCAATATACTGGGCCCTTTTCCATAGTTACAAAACACGAGTTACAACTTATGCATTTTGGGGGCGAAAGATCACCACCCTCCCAGCGATTGGGAAGTTCAGGTTCATATATAAGTGGTCTACAAAGTGATATAAAATCAATCATGCCACCCTTTAACATTTCTTCTGCCTTAATCGGATTTCGAATTCCTCCTACAAGGATTAACTTACATTCTTCTAAAAATGGCTTGATTCTTTTAGCAACAGGTAGGAAATAGTTCTCATCCTCATCTTTCTTTATAACCTTACTAGTAATCCGACCAACTTTGGATAATTGGGCTTCAGCTCCTCCCCCACTAGGTTCTAATGCATCAAATCCTATCTTTGAAAGGATCTTCGCAATTTCAACACCCTCATCTTCTGTAATACCATTCGGGATAAAGTCTTGAGATTGAAATTTGATCAATATTGGAAACTGTTTGCCCACCTCATCTCTAATTCCATTAAAGATATCTTTCAAAATCTTTGTCCTCTTCTCGGTGGTACCCCCAAACTCATCAGTTCGAAGATTAGTATAAGGTGAGAGGAAGTTAGTGAGAAAATACCCATGAGCGCCGTGCAATTGGACCATATCATACCCACACTCATATGCCCTAATCCCCGTCTTAACAAATTTTCCAATATAATCTTTTACTTCCTCTGTAGTAAGTTCTCGCGGTGTTATTCCCGTAACATTATAGTGTACAGCTGAAGGGGCAATAGTTGGGTATTTAGGGTGCACTCCCAGACGACCAATATGTTGAATTTGGGGAGCAATTTTAGCACCATATTCATGAACAGCTTCAACCAACTTTTTATGTCCTGGCATATGAGAATCTTCATATAAACAGACTTGATAAGGTCCTCCTGTTCCCGAAGGATCTACTGCTACAGCTCCTGTAATAATTAAACCCGTTCCGCCTTTTGCTAGCTGATCATAAACTTTGAGATAACTTTCTCCGATGAATCCATATTTTTCAGCGATGTGCATAAAGGTTGCGGAGCGGACAATTCGATTCTTTACCGTGACTGTTCCTATTTTTTTGTGACTAAATAAAGTTATTAAACTCATTTTATTCACATCTATAATTATTTAGCACTAAACTTTAATTTTAAGTTACTAATTATTCAATAATTTCTAAAGTCATACATTAACAATTATAAAATTATGTTGAACGTTAAAAAATGGGAAGAAAACGGTAATTGGGTTGAAATTGATTTAGATTTATGTCAAGCTTCAGGGGAATGTGTAAACGTTTGTCCTGCTGAGGTCTATGAAATTATTGACGAAAAGGTTAACGCAGAAAATATTGCCGATTGTATAGAATGTGGTGCCTGTCAAGATACATGTCCTTATAATGCGATACTTAACCACCATGCTTGGTAAAAAGTATTTCTTAAGGTTTTGTGATCATTAGATCTTTTAACCTTTCGGCAAATATCTTTTCAGTTGATTCCATTTCTGGAATCATATTTTTAAGAACAGGGATCCAGAAGAAGGGGAGAAAAATCCAAGCAACTATTGACATCATCATCCCTATTAACGAGTTAAATGCATCCATCATAAATGCCCCGATCAATGGTCCAAGTGATCTTCCAATCACATCGAAGAAATTTGCAGTTGCGAGTGTAGTGGCTCTATGTTCTGGAAGATTTAAATCTACAATATTGGCAAACCAATTTCCGTTGACAGCGCCATTAAAGAACATTCCAAGCATCATTAAAACAAGCATGATTAATGCAGAGGGAATGGCTAATAATTCTCCAATAGAAACACCAGATGGCACCATATACGGTATTACTAATGCAATGAATAATAGAGGTATTGGGACGATATTTCCCATGAGGGCTAGTAGCGCTCTTGCTCGCTTATTACCCTTTTTAAAGAGTTTGTCTCCAACGTATCCAAATATCAGCGTACCAAAGAGAGTACTTATTAAGATCGTTCCTAAGAAAACAAGTGAAACATCTTCAGAAACATTATGATAATCCTTCATATAGTAGAATATCAGAAATAGAATTATTCCTGTTGGAATTGTGTCCACAAAGTTTACTATCAACCATATATTTGACTTCTTTTGAAAAATTACCTTTAACTCGGAGGTATTAATTCGATAAGTGTATTCTATCCCATCTTTTTCTAGTAATAGTGAATGGTCTTTTCCTGCTCGAGATGGTTCTTTAAACAGTACAATAATTAGGGTATTGATTAAGCCTAAAATACCTACTATTAAATAAGAAAACCTCCAATCAACTGGTCCGGTTAAGGTGGCTATAATTAATCCTAAAGCCATCCCAAAAAGAGAAGCTACCGAAAAGAAAGAAAATCCCTTTGATCTATCATCTTTGGATACCAGGTCACCAAGTAAAGAAAAAATACTCGGGATAATAGCTCCAAATCCGATGCCATTCAATGAAGTAAATATGAAAAACAAAATATAACCATAAAAATTTGGTTGGACTAAAATTGTCAGAATGGAAAAGACTGAGTAGAATAGCGCCCCAAAAAGAACAATCCATTTCCGTGTAATTTTATCAGCAAGATAACCAAAAAATAGTATTGAAATCCCTGATAATATAGTAAATGTAGATGTTAACACTCCTAATTCTGCAGTGGTTCCCCCGAACCCAAAATATTTTGATATTCTTTCAAGATTTGGGGAAATCATATTTTGTACGGAATAAACTAAGGACAGAATAACGATAAATAAGAAGATCGATAAAAGAGAGGAGTGACGAGATCTATTTTTCATAATACTAAATAAATAAAATTCTTTAAAAAGATTCCTCTCAAGGGAAAATGGGTGAAAGACAATAAGGTTAAGTAGAGAAGGAGAAAATGCAAATCTATAACTCAGGTTTTAGTTTTTCAAGCATGCCTTTTAATGTAGAATAATTCATAAGACCCACAAATTTACGTAATACTTTATCTCCCTTTAACAATACCGTCGTTGGGATTGAAGTAATACCTAGATGCTGAGCAATTTGGGGATTCTCGTCAACATTTATCTTCGCAAAAATAAAGTGAGTATAAAATTCCTCATGAATTTTTTGAAAAATTGGGGCAAAAATTTTGCAGGGTGAGCACCACACAGCCCAAAAATCTATAACGACTATTCTATCGCTAAATTCGTTAGTGAGTCTATTCAAATCTTCAGCATTATTAATTGTAATAATTTCTCTGGGCATTGCCTGAAATTTCAATAGCATTTCGACTTTTTTCCGTCTAATTTTCTCTAATTCATCGTCAGACATTTTAAGGTTCAAACTACTCCTAAAGAAAATAAAAATGGTATATTCTTAATATAAAGAAGTAAAATTTGGAATTTAAATATCGTGATTTTATATAAAAAATCACATTATTATAGCGAAATCCTCAGAAAATCTACATAATAGCAAAGATAATATCATTATAATCCACTCTTTCTTTCATTAAAAATACTTATAAGACTAACATCCTTTAATTCTACTTATAAGAGTCATTAGGTATTAATCTACATGAAAATACATTCACTTTTCATCTTAAAAAGAACGGGTATCTGTATTTACAGTCGAAATTTCACAAAAGATTTTGAAAATATTGAAGTTAATTTAGTTACACCCTTTTTCTCAGCAATTTTTTCATTTTCTGAAAATGTGATTTCAAAAAAAACACCCGAAGTCCTTGAGATGAGTGAGTTAAGATTTGTCTTTAAAGTACAAGATGAATTTATCTTTACAATTTTGTGTGACTCAAGCGCAAGTCTTCTATTTGTAAGTTCCCGATTAACCAGAATTGCAGATGAGTTTTTCGATATGTTTCCAGATCCGTCAGTCATAAAGGATTATCAACAAATTGATGAGCCAAAGTATGACGAGTTGGTAGATTCAATCATAACGGGAGAAGAAGAGATTTATACAAGTAAGGTATTCTATAGCAAAGTTATTAATGTATTTAAAGAGTTAATATATGAAAATGAGGTAATCGGGGCAGCTCTTCTCTCTATAAAAGGGAATGTAATATACACATCCCTCCCAAATGAGGTGTTAGTGAATTCTTTGAAAGAATTAGAAATTAGATACAGAGTAGGGTCGCTCACACTTCCAGAAATTTATAGTCGTTTAGAGAATGGTCAGAAAATGGTTTCAAAAATTATCGACATTCCATGGAAACTGGATCCTTTATTGATAGTGGTTCTGTATGATACTGTAGTTCCCTTAGGCTGGGCTGAGGTTAACCTCGATCGAATTGCCAATAAAATTATCAATATCATTTAACCACTAATACTCGGGAAGAGATTATCTAAAACTTAAAAACCTTGAATTAATTATTTATTGTAATTTTATTGAAGTTTGAGTATTGATTAAGTATGTATGATGTGATCGTCATTGGTGCTGGCATAGCTGGGGCAACCTTCGCTTTGAAGAGCTCAAAGTACGCCAAAACACTTCTTATTGAGGCTCAGGATTATGAGAAAGAGATCCCACTTAGAACTAATATTTTTCCTGAGCATAATAAACCTTTTATCAAAGAGGAAATTGACTGGAATAACAAGGAGATCTTCCCTACACCTCATACAACTTCAAATTATATGAGTGATGAATATAATGGTATAATTGATTCAACTGAATTTGGAGTTCCCTTAGGGAATGTAAGTTACACAGAGAATTTTATAAGGGAATTATTAAATCAATTAGAAAACCAAGGAGGAGTCTTTAAATCCAATGAACGAATCACTAGTATCAATAGACATAGCGATTATTTAGAATTATTCAATTCTAAGGGAGAATCTTATTCAACCAAGTTATTAGCACTAGCAACTGGTTCACGAGGCTTTGAACTGCAGCGATCGCTAGGATTTGAAGTCCCAGATTCTTATACAGGCGTTTATCTCCATATGTTCGGTGATGAAGATAAAGTCAATGAAAATCTCGACATCAATTATACTTTCCATATTAATCCTAAGATTTCTACAAATGGTCCTTTTTTCTTTAATAAAGGAGTAGAAAGAATTTCGGCAGGATATTTGGGAGACAAACACCAATCTAAGGAAGAAATTATTTCAAAACTTGAAAGAATATTAAAAAACTATAAGCTAATTCAACCCATCGTTAAGGGTTTATCATATAATTTATCTGAGGCATTAGTAGGTAACATTTCTAAACACCCAATAAAAAGGTTTTCAGGAGATCGAGTTCTTGTTTTAGGGGAGGCTGCCGGGATTGTTACTGCCTTCTTCTATGAAGGATTATTACCAGGAGTAGCATGTGCAGATATTGCCTCTAAGACAATCAAACCTTTATTTGAGAATGAGAATAATTTTACAGCGTCTGAATTACATCATTATGATAATGAAGTCAAGCGAGTCTTGATGACCTATTTTAAAAACGGAAATGCCCTTGAGTATTTAATCTATAATAACAGTTCCTCTGTAAAGTCATTGTGGCGTCTTTATACTAAATTACTTAGTGAAAATAAGACTTGTAGGAAGTACATTTACGAGGCCTATATAAATCAAGATCTTTCAAAACATATCGTAGCTAATGATAGATATGTCGGGGAAAAACTCTTTGGAATGCTCCCCACTCTCACAAAAATTGCGTTAAGTCCAAAATTTCTTAAAGCCCTACTTTTATAATAGCGATATTAAAGAATCCGATTGAAAAATTATCTACTTTTGAAAGCCAAAGTAAGGGATTCTTGAAGTTTATTCATGATATTTTTTAAATCCTCAATATGTTCACTCACGCCTTGAGTAAGCGTGGGATCTAACTCTATGGCTTTTTCGATATTTTGGATGGCATTATTATAATCTTTCTTATCATAATAGGCGAATCCCATGAAAAACCATGCTCTTGCTAAATTAGAATCCAATTCTGTTGCTTTCATATAATATTCAATAGCTTTATCTTCTTGATTTACCTGCTTATAGATATTTCCAATATTATACCAGCCTTCAGAAAAATTAGGATCGATTTCTATTGTCTGCTTTAAACATTCTAATGCTTTAGCTTGATTTTCTTGAGTTTCATATGCTATCCCCATTAGGTTCCAAGATTTAATATGATTGTTATCATAATCAATTGCTTTTTGAAAGTTTTCTATTGCCTTGTCATATTCCTTTTTCAAACTGTATGCAAGTCCCATATTATAGAAGGCATCTACAAATGTATCATCCAGTTCCAATGCTTTTGTACAGTTTTCAATAGCAATATCATACAACCCATTTTCAATTTCAATAAGTGTTTTGTGTATTAGTTCTTTCTTATAGCTCTCTTTCACTAAATCTTTATTTTTTATATCAGGCTCTTCCATTAGGTCAGTAACTTCAAGTGCTCTTTCATAAAAGGAAAAGGCTTCATCAAAAGATTCTTTTACAGCGAGTTGGTCTCCTTGTTCTACAAGAAATCTAATTTCCTCAGAATAAACACCATCAATCAATTTTTTGATTTTACTCATTTCTTCAGCTCGCCGTGTATCATCATCAATTGATTTGGCATATTCTAATCGCTTTCGGAGTTTTTCAATCTCTTTCTCTGCTTGTTTTTGTTTTTCTGAATATTTCCCTTCCCCAACAAGAATTCCTACTTCGACATCATATATTCTACTTTTTATATAATTAACCTCTTTTTCCATTTCTGGAGTGAAATACATTTTGTTCGTTTGATTCAGTGCCTCCTTAAATATTTCCATTGCTTTATCATATTCCTTTTTTTCAATAAGATTATTTCCGGTATCTACAACCTTTTTAATATCTACTAAATATATTTTATTAGCCAAATTTTTGAGGTCGGTAAGTTCTGTGTTTTCTAG
>JAEOTL010000340.1 GCA_016839845.1 Promethearchaeota archaeon | reverse complement strand
CTTCAGTAAGAATTTTAGGAATATCCATAATTTTTAAAATATACACAATCTCACCTTTAGTTGTTTCTAATATCCATTTGGCATATCGTTTAGAATAAGATATTGTATTCACACCAAGCATAAATTTAACTTTTTGATTAACATAGGATCGGAGCTCTTTCTTGATTTCTTGTTCCTTCTCGAAAAATTGACAATCCGTTAATAAAAAACAAACCTTCATTTCAGTATTAGTTTCCTCTAATTGTTTTGCACCCCAATTTAGAGCTGCTTGAACTCTTGTACCGCCTCTAGCATGCAAATCTAACAATTCGTCTGCCACATCCTCTAAATTCTTCTCATCACCAAATTTCTTTACTACATGTGTATTTGATTCAAAAAAGCATATTGCCACCTCATCTGCTCGTAAACTTCCAATAAGAACCATGACTGCTATTGAGCACGCAGCTAATTTCATACCGCCCATAGAACCCGAGATATCTAAAATGAAGCAAATCGAAACTCTTCCCTTTTCTGTCTCTGCTACCATAAGATCTTCAGCCATAATCATATCTAACGATTTTCCTTGCATAACAATATTTTCAATGGACGCATCAATATCAATTAAATCCATATCATCACCTTCTATAAAAATGCGAAGCTTATTAGTAGGTATAAGCCCTTTTTCACCACTACCACGTTGATTTGAAATCATATTAAGAGCTATTTTGATCAGAGCATCTTTTACTAGATTTCTAACAAAACTTTTCATTTTCGAGGGAATTTGTTTCCTGCACATGAACCATTGAAGTAATAAGTTATCTCCTGGACCTGCCGAAAGTGATTCAGCTAATTGTTTTTGGGCTTGCTCTCCAAATTTTTGGGCCATATTAAATGCTTGTCCTAAGTTGTGATGTCCAAGAGCACCCATAGCTTGAAAATTTCCATTACTTAAAGCGGATTGCATTAATTCTTGGATCTGAGTCCCGGTAAGATTTCCTATATTTCTCATAATGGACGTATAGCGTTGAAAATTTCCTAATTTATTTGCAATCATAGATTTAAGAAGTTCATAATTTCCTCCTAGTATTTCTAATATTGTGGTTTCTGGAAGTCCTACTTTTAATCCTAATTTAATTACTTCATTTTTATCCAACGGAACATGTTGGCTAATTAAGGATCGTAAACAGTTTTCAAATATTTCTGGTCTTGTGGCAGCCTCTAAAGATTTCATTCCTGCAATTCCGGCATTCTTTTGAAAACTCTTACTGCACGAATCAAAGACAGCTTGGGATGATAATTGCATTAACTGCTTAGATAAATCTGCCATATTATAAGCCGCTTGTCCCTTTTTTGCCTGTATATCATTCAATTGATCTTGAACGCATTGATCAAGCATTGTTTGCCATTTTGTTATATCAGTTTGCGCTTGAAAAATCTCAGGTAATGTTGGTGTTGAATTATTTTTACTCCATTGATTAAATAAATCATTTGTAAGGGTTGTATTAAACATTTGATCCATTGTGCGAGTTATATTAAACGCACCACCCATATCTTTGTTTAAACTATTTGTCATAGTTTTTTTTTGATCGAATTGAGGTATATATTCTAAAACAGACGAAATTTCCATGATATCTAACAAATCTTTAGCTCTCTGGACTAGATTATTAGCAAGATTTTTAGCGGCACTTGAATCTAATCCTGCTTCCTTTAAATAACGTGCAGTTCTAGCTGCTGTCCCTATATCTTCGTTTTTCATGATGTTCGAGAGCGTTTGTTGAAAATTAGGATCGTTCATACAATATTGAGTTGTGGATGTTATCCAAGGAACTGTTGATTGCTTTATAATATTAGATCCCCACCCTAATTTAACAGATGATATTATGTCTTTTGATGAGATTGTGTTTACTTCTCTCATTATTGTCTGTTGAAGATAATCTTTAAGCATTTGAAGAGAATTAATATTTTTCCCCAAAATATCTGAATAACCGTTGCGCTGTTCTAATATATCTATTAAACTTTGATAGGGTTCTTCACCTCTAGCTGCTCTATCATAAAGATCATTAATAAAATCCATTAAATTTGAAAAATCTTTCAATGTCTGATCTACGATATTGTCTATATCCAAATTATCTAAATCAAGTCCCGAATCAACAAAATCAGATAGTAATTCATCCATAAAGTCTATTTTATCAGAATCATCTTTATCTTGCAGTATTGCTTTTGTACTGGGAGTGCCTGCTTTTGCAGCTCCTTTCGTTTTTGGATCTACCTTTTTTGGAAAGATAATATCAAAAGCAATTTGACGCGCAACTTCTTGATCTTCAATGGGGGTTGTTATAACTGCTGCTTTAATAAAATCCTCAGGTACTAAAGTAACCTTACGATAATACATTGCAGTTAATAATTTTGGTATAGCCACTGCTTGCCGTGTACTTGGTACGTTTAGCAATTTTTTTTGAGTTTTTCGCATTTGAAAGATGAATTCTACTGTAAATGAAATGGGGGTCCATTCTAAAAGTTGATTTGTACTAAAATCACCGATATTTCCTTTGTCAATTTGTTTTCCAATCATTTCTACTAATTTATGAATTTTAATGAAATTATGAAACTCCAACTACTTTCGTTAAGACTTTTTTCAAAAAGCTGTTAACATTTGCTCCAGGACGAAGTTCAACAGAATCAGGAAGGATTAATTTCGCAGATTCAGCAATTAGTTTATTATCTACGGTCTGATTCAATCTACTTGCCCGTTCTGAAACAAATCTTGCCAGACCTATGCTGGTGCGCAAGCTAGGAGGTTTCTCAATCGCAGGATCATCCCGGCACTGTATCATTATTTCTAAAATTTTCTCTTGTGTTAAAGCAGAAAGTTTATATTCTGGACAATTTGCGACCATTATTTTCTGTTCTAACGAACGTGGTGGATATCCGATGTGTATCCACACTTTTATTCGGTCCTTGATTGCTGAAGGGAGCTTTCTAGTTCCTTTTAATTCAGCTGGGTTCATAGCAGCGATTACATAGAATTCTTCATCGACTTTTAACCAAGCTTTAAGTTGTGGTATGTATAATCGCTTTTCTTCCATGGCATCTAACATACTGTTAAGAACATACTCATCACCTCTATTAAGTTCATTCGCTAGAAAGACACCTCCTTTTAGAGCAGAGAGTGTAAACGGTCCGGGAATATATGATTCCGGAGAGAACCCATATTTAAACACGAGAGTAGGATCGAATGAACCTATTAGTGTGGCTGGTCGTACTAAGTCCGAAAAAGTTACCCAGTAGAATTCTCGTTTCAAATCAAAGGCGAATTTACGACAAAGAGCGGTTTTACCACATCCCACGGGTCCAACTATACCCACAAATAATCCTGCGTTATACGCATCCTTCATGGCTTCATAGGCATATTTATATTGCCCTTCTAAGACCAAATTGATATCCTCTTTAATATCAACTATTTTTTTAGATTCCATCAATTCTGAAAATTCTTTGGAACTTTCATCTATTGATTGTGTTTTTTTTTGCGTTGGTAAAGGTTTTTTTGCCATTATTTTTCATTTTTTTTTTTAATTTTTGAATAAATATAATTTTTTTATCTAATCTCCAAAAAATTTTTCAGTCTCCGTTGGCTGGATGACAATCGGGACTTCATATTTTAATTTCTTTATAGCATTTGTAATTTTATCATAATCGGTATCGTTAACAATACTTCTTCGAGTGAAACCTAATCTATCTGTTATAAATTTTCCTAAAAAGGTTTCTTTTAATCCTGAAATATTATATTTTCTCCCTTTTTTAAGAATTTTACATTGTTTTAGCT
>JAEOTL010000038.1 GCA_016839845.1 Promethearchaeota archaeon | reverse complement strand
CACCGCAGTCTGTTGAATGGGAGTAACTATCATCTCCCCAATAGTGATAATTATCATAGCAATAAAGAATAGGTAAATAGCAGAAACAAATCCATACATTCCAAATCCAACCATATAAAACAAGGCTCCAATCGCTATTACCTTCATAGGTGCATACTTTGATATCTTTTTAGCTATCCAAAATTGAAATAGGACAACCATAAGAGCATTCATGCTTAATAGCAATCCAAAACTTTGTAGTGGGAATCCGTGAACGCTCAGTAAAAATACAGATAGAGTACTATTCATTTGCATGTACACTAAAACCAGTATGGTACATACCGCGATAAATGACATAAAAACTCCATCTTTCAAGACTTCCTTATATCCACTCATAGTTTTCATAACAGATTCTTCCGGTTTGTCTTCTGGTGATTCAGGTTTTGTTTCTGGGATGACAATAAATACAATGACCGCAGTAATAAGACTGCTTATAGCATCAAATATAAACAACAACATGTAGGATTGAGAAGCTATAAAACCACCAAGAATAGGGCCCCCTGTTGCCGCAAGATTCATTGCAATTCTCATAATTCCAAATCCTTCTGTTTGTTTTTCCTCTGGAAGTAAATCTACAACCATTGCCTGTCGTGCAGGGCCTCCAAAATTACCCATTATTCCTAAAATTCCTGATAGGATGAGAAACATAGTTAGACTGTCTGCTAATCCCATTAAAATACTTCCGGTGCCACTTATCATTAATCCAAGCAAAAGCATTGTACGACGCCCATATTTATCAGCTAACGCACCCCCAATCATTCCGCCAAAGATACCTCCTGCAGAGAACACTGTAAACAGTAATCCTACTTGAGTCATCCCAACTCCAAAACGGGAAGTAATATATATAGCAAAAAAAGGCATTAAGAGGAAACCCCCTAACATATCAATGAAAGAAGCAAGTACTAGTACTTTGAATGAATTAGGATATTCCCTATATGCAAGTTTAATCTTAGTGAACATGAATATCTTTCCTAGTTAAAAATTTTATAATAAAGAGTATAGAGTTATAGTTTTTAGAAATTTTCTCTTCATAGAATATATCCATATGAATCTATTAATGTCTTTAAAATTTTGGTAATCTTCTTGCACCTAACGCAATAATGTAATAATTTCAAATTAAATAAAAAAAAAATAATCATTCGATTGATGGGACGCTATATTCAAGGAATTCTTCTTTCAAAGGTTCTTCCTCTTTTGAAAAGCGTTTCTTTGTTGCTCCATGAAGTAGCCAAAAACCAGTTCCTGAAATTAAAGATAAAATCGCAGCAATATACCATACCCAGTTTGGTCCAATGTATTCCATAACTAATCCCATGGCTAAAACTCCAAAGAGATTTGGAATCGCCCATTGAAAACCGTACACAGCCATATATCGCCCTCGTTTGTCTTCAGGAGCAAATGTTGCAGCTGCAACTTGTCCAACTGGAAAAACAATCATTTCTCCTATCGTGATAATCACCATAGCGATAAAAAACATGTAAACTTCAGAAATAAAACCATACATGCCAAAACCGACTAAAAGAAACACCGTTCCAAAAGCCATTACCTTCATGGGTGCAAATTTTGAAATCCTCCTTGTTATCCAGAATTGAAACAATACTACCATAATCGCATTCATACTTAATAGCAACCCAAAACCTTGTGCGGGGAACCCATGAACGTCTCTCAGGAATACTGACAACATGCTATTCATATTCATATACACTAACACTATTACTGCTGAAACTAAGAGAAATAATACAAATACCCAGTCTTTTAAGACTTCTTTATATCCAATAAAAGTTTTAACTACGGATTCTTCTGGTTCATCATCATGTTTTTGAGGTTTTGTCTCAGGAATTACAGCGTATACAATAATAGCGGTGATTATGCTAGTTGTAGCATCTGCTATGAATAACGTCATATAAGAGTAAGCTACTAATAGCCCACCAAGGCTAGGACCAATTGTTGCAGCAAGGTTAAGTGCTATTCGTAAAATTCCATATCCTTCTGCTTGTTGCTCTTGTGGCAGTAAATCTGCTACCATTGCCTGTCGTGCAGGACCTCCAAAATTTCCTATTAATCCTAAAAATATGGCAAGTGAATAGAAAACAGTTAAATTATTAGCAAATCCCATAGAGATATTTCCTATCCCACTAACAACTAAACCAAATAATGTCATCGCACGACGCCCATATTTATCTGCTAAAGCCCCTCCAATCGTACTACCGAACAAATTTCCTGCTGCAAAGATTGTAAAGAGGAATCCTACTTCAACCATTCCCACCCCAAAACGTTCGGTAATATATAATGCGAAAAAGGGGAATAGTAAAAAATTTCCTAAACGATCAATGAATGTAGCCAGAATTAGCACTCTAAATGCAGCAGGATATTCCTTATATGTACTTTTAATTTTTGTAAACATGATACGTCCTCTTATTGAGATTTAAATTTTTATAAATATAGAGGTATAGTTTTTAGAAATAAACTGTAAATATATTCCTTAAATATGCTATACTGTATTAAAATAAGTAATTTCAGCAATATATAGTTTAAAAACTTGAACTATTAACGAACTTTGAACTTGAAAAACTAATCTTAAACTACTAAATTTCGATCTGGTTATTGTGTTTTTGAATGGAAGTGCAAATTTAAAAAAGTATTCTAAGTCAATTTTTAGAAAAATGTTGTTGAACAATTTTTAAAGAAAATAGAAAAAATAATACACTGTACTGAGTTAAATACAAATGTTAAGATCCAAACTTATTGCGAAAGATAAAATGAGAGAAATCTTCAAAAATTTTTAGAGTTAATATGATCAAAAGTAGTGAGAATCTTAAAAGATGTTCAAAATGCAAGCAATCTTATCCTGCTTTACCTAAGTTTTTTTATAAACACAGCAATAGAAAAGATGGTCTTGATGCTTGGTGCAAAGAATGTAAGAAAGATTATGATAAAGTCCGGCATATAGTGAAGAAGTTCAATATCACTTTACAGATGTATTTAAAAAAGCTAAAAAAACAAGATGAGCGGTGTCTTATATGTGGAAGAAGATTTGACGAAATTTACAACAATCCAAAAAAAAACCATATATATTATACTCCTAGAATTGATCATGACCACAAAACAGGAAAAGTCAGGGGAATTTTGTGTCACCATTGCAATACAGCAATAGGAAGTTTTGATGAGAATCCATTCATCTTAGTCAGAGCAATTAAATACCTTAAGGAAAATAAAAGGAAGAATCCGTTACAAGAAAAAAATTCTTAGTCATTCCAATAATTTTACTTCTGAATAGTCAACGGTAATTGTACTCTTAGTTTCAATTATTTCTCCGATTATCAATACTTTTTTATCGATAAATTCATGTAAGACAGGATCTTTTTCCCAAAGATGAGTTTTTTTCCTAACAAGGACTTCAGACCATCTATTTTTGTAAACATCCAAAGGTTTAATAAAATATGTGGGACCCTCCGATCGTGTCCCTTTTCCTTCAATTATAGAAAAAAGAAGTCCTCTAATTTCATCCATATTTGGAATCCTTATGTATATTTATTTTTTTTTAGACATATACCGTATTTTTACGAGTAAATCACGCAATTCCATTTTATCATTTTCAGGTGTAATATATTTCTTTCCAACTCCTTCTGATAATGGAACAGTTTTAATTTTGTTTCCTTGGAGTGATACCATATTTCCAAATTTTCCTTCTATCACAAGCTTCATTGCTGCTAAGCCAAACCTTAATCCTAATATTCTATCAAATGAATTTGGAGTTCCTGCTCTCATAGTATGGCCAAGTACAACACTTCTACACTCAAATTCTACTCCATTTTTCTGAAATTCTTGTTTCAAATCTTCTCTTAAGTTTAATTCTTCGACTATTATTTGTGACATATTCAATTTTACTAGTAATGGATTTCCAAATGTATCCTTAGGCAACTTATCTAATGTTTCCTCTGAAATAGTTTTGAAATCTCTTCCTAGTGATTCTGAATTTGGATAAGCACCCTCGGATGTTGCAATAATATGATATTTATATCCAGCATTAACTCTTTCTTTTAAAACATTGATTACATCTTTTTCTAAATCAAAAGGAGTCTCTGGAATCAAAATTATATCTGCACCAGCAGAGATTCCGCTATACATTGTTAAGAAACCAGCATCTCTTCCCATTACCTCTACAACAAATACTCTCTGATGTGAACGTGCAGTAGTTGTAAGATTGTCCATTGCGTTTGAGGCTAGCTGTGTGGCACTCCAGAATCCAAATGTGTAATGTGTTCCAGCAAGATCATTATCTATCGTTTTGGGACAGCCTACTACTTTTGCATCTCCAAGTTTATACATTTTATCCGCTACACCTAAAGTATCATCGCCCCCGATAGTAATTAATGCATCAATTCCTAAGGTCTCAAATCTCTTAGCTAACTCTTTAGCTTTCTCTTCTTTTGAATCTACCCCTTTAAATGGATTAGTTCTACTTGTATATAAGATGGTTCCACCAACAGTATGTAAGTCATCATGTTCTGCAATATGAAGTGGAATTGTTTTATTTTCTATAAAGCCTTTCCAGCCTTTAAGGATTCCGATACATTCAATTCCAACATCATATGCTTTAAGCATGATTCCATAGAGGACAGAATTTAATCCAGGACAATCTCCTCCTCCCGTTAAGATTCCCACTTTTTTTATTTGGCTTCCCATATCTCTTCACATGATAACTTCAGTTAGACTATAATTAAATAGTTTATAATAAAGAATTATGATGAGATAATATTTTATATTTATTCTAATTCTTTTTTCTCAATTTTCATAAATGTGTATTTTGATATAACTTGAGGAATAATATAATGTTAAATATTTAATTCTCCTTAAGAATAGTAAAATATTAAGCGAAACTTATAATGATAGTTTTTAGAGAAAAAAAGTGATTCAAAATTCCTATATTTAGGAAAGATAATATCAAAATAAATTATATAAAAGAAGGAGAAGGCGAACCTCTCGTATTAATTCAAGGCTACTGTTGTAAATTAGAGAGTTGGAATTTTCAAATATCATTTTTTAAACAAAAAATGACAGTTATTGCATTAGATCTTCGAGGATTAGGAAGAAGCTCGAGACCAGATGAACCGTATACTTTAGACACTCTCGTTGAAGATATCAAGGATTTATTGGAGTATTTAGATATAAAAGAGCGAATCCATCTATGTGGCTTTAGCAATGGAGGTTTTATTGTTCAATCGTTCATATTAAGATATCCCCATCTAGTTAAAACTCTCATGCTTTTCGGAACTGCTTCTTATACGCCTACTGATCAAACTGAAGCACTACTTAAGTTCATTGAAACGTTTGTTAAGAATGCTACTCCAGAGGAGATTATCAAAATTCATCTTCCTCTCATGTTCTCAACTACTTTTAGAAAAAAATTAAAAAGAGACAAAGAATTGTTTGAATTATACAAAAATGATATGGGTTTAGTTGCTCACTTAAAGGATCCTCCTCGTTATCTGGATTATGTCAACCATGCGAAATTAGTTAAGGAATTTGATGCACGAGAGGTATTATATAAAATTATACACCCAACTCTGATAATAGTTGGCTCAAAAGACCAAGGTAATCTGCTAGAATCAGAAGATATGCATAGAAAGATCCCAAACTCAACTATTGAGGTACTTGAGGGCATAGGACATGCTTTTATTATTGAAGTCCCAGAAAAAACTAATAATTTAATGTGGAATTTCTTAAAGAAATATTTAACCATATAGAATATGATGCGATTAAATTTATCCTAATTCTTTTTTCTCAACTTTCTTAAATGTGTATTTTGATGTATCTTGAGGAATAATATAACTTCCTCCTTGTAAGTCGGTGATTTTTAAGGTAAATGAAAATTCTCCATTCATAGCTTGTTTTAAATTAATCATAAGCTCATCAATTTCTCTTTTTTCTGGATCATTTTCTTCAAGATTATTTCTATAAATTGAAACCGCACTTTCAAATCTAAATAAGATTCCTTGCACGTTAGTATAATAAAAATCAGCCCTTGGACCGGGTTCTACTATTAATTCTAACTCTGGAATCTCTAATTTCCCTGTTGGAGAACGATAAATCTTGGATTTAAGATCATTTTCATCTAAAATTTGTAAAGTCATAATTCCCGGTTCCATATTCGTAGTGAGAGGGATTAGATCATTCTTGTGAAAAT
>JAEOTL010000339.1 GCA_016839845.1 Promethearchaeota archaeon | reverse complement strand
TGAAGAAAAAGCAGACTCCACGAGGGAATCCTGTTGATTGGGGTGCACCTCCCCGAAAAGATAGCCTTTACAAATTGAGAGGTGGAACAAACCCTGCTAGTACACGAATTCACTTTAATGAATACTATGATGCAATTTTACAAGGAAAAAAGGGGGGTTATCCTGCAGATTTGAAAATGGCATATATTGCAGCAGAAAATCGCTTAAATCAGTATTCAAATGTTAATAAAGGAGTAAAGGCTCTAAAATCACTTGAATTTATAGTAGTTCATGAGCAATTTATGACTGCTACTGCTAAATTTGCTGATATTTTATTTCCAGTAAACACGTTTATGGAACGTAATGATGTTGCTGTCCCATGGCTAGGTTCACCTTACTATATATACTTAAACAAGGCAATCGATTCCTTATATGAATCAAAATCAGACTTAGAGATATGCAAAGGACTCGCGAAAAAGTTGGGTATTCAGCCTGGTCTTTTAAGTTTAACAGAAGACCAAATTTTGCGAGTGTTTACCGGTCCACGTAAGGATATAGGGAGTTATGAAGAAATGAAGAGAGATGGATTTTATAAAGTAAAAGTAGAAGAACCTTTTGTAGCGTTTAGAGAACAAATAGAAGACCCCGACAACAACCCGTTTCCAACGTTATCCGGAAAGAGCGAAATATATTGTGATCATATCGCAGAATTAAATGTCGAGAATATGCCACCCATTCCCACATACTTAAGCCATGAAGAGCATTATGATGCCCCTAAAGCTAAGGAATATCCTTTACAACTCCTTACTCCTCATAATAAACGAAGAACTCATTCAAGCATAAGTATGATCCCATGGTTAGAAGAGATTGAACCTCATATGGTTTGGATAAATACCAAAGATGCGGAAGAGAGGGGAATCAATTTTGGTGATATGGTTGATGTCTTTAATGACAGAGGGCGTGTTCGGATCCCTGCAAGAGTTACCGAACGAATCATCACTGGAACAGTGGCAGTGTATCAAGGAGCGTGGTATAATCCAGATAAAGATGGTGTGGACCTTGGTGGATGTGGAAATGTTCTAACTAAAGATTCCCATTCTCCAGGAGGGGCATTTCCTATGAATAGTGCTCTAGTTCAAGTTGAATTATTCTCTAAAAAACAATCGGAGGATTCACTATGACGCAGATGGGATTTTATTTTGACCAGACAAGGTGTACTGGTTGTTTCACGTGTTCCATATCCTGCAAGGATTGGTATGATATTGATGCTGGACCAGAAAATTGGATGCGAGTACAAGCAATTGAAAAGGGCTCGTTCCCAAATCTTTCTCTCTCCTATTTAGCATTAGCATGTAATCATTGTGCAGATCCCTCGTGTGAAAAAGCATGTCCAGTGAATGCAATCTCCAAAAGAGAATCAGATGGAATTGTTCTTGTCGATCAAGACAGATGCATAGGTAAAGACGAATGTGGCGCTAAATGTTTAAAAGTCTGCCCTTGGGATGCGCCTCAATTTAGTGTTAAAGAAAATGCTAAAATGAGAAAATGTATCTTGTGCGTGGAAAGATTGGAGCGGGGAAAGCAGACGATTTGTGTTGAGGCTTGTCCTATGTATGCATTGGATGTAGATACGATTGAAAATTTACAAAAAAAATATGGGAATATTCATACAACTGAAGGGTTTAAAGATAATGAGAAAATTCGACCATCAATAATTTTTAAACCTAAATCTTAAACATTAAAAAGTGAATAAAATGGAAGAAAATTATATTGTAGAAATCTCCTCTGGGAAAATTCAAGGGTATTTCAATAGAGGAGTTATAAAATTTAAAGGAATTCCATATGTGGAGCCACCAGTTCGTAAACTAAGATTCAAACCTCCTGTCCCCATCGAACCTTGGGATAATATACGAGATGTAACGAAATATAGCCCTGTGTGTCCTCAACCACCATCGGCTCTCGAAGAAATGGCAGCAGACCCATTCCCTCAGAGTGAAAAGGACTCATTAACTTTGAATGTGTGGACACAAAAATTAGATGATAAAAAACGTCCAGTAATGTTTTTTATTCATGGTGGTGCTTTTAGAACAGGTAGTGGGCGAGCTTTAGATGGTTCACGATTAGTCCTTAGGGGAGATGTTGTTGTAGTAAGTATTAATTACCGTCTTGGACCGTTTGGATTTCTATATATGCCTGATGTTCCTGACTCAACCCCGAATGTGGGATTACTTGACATGGTTGCTGGACTCAAATGGGCAAGAGAAAATATTAGTCGATTTGGAGGAAATCCTGAAGATATTACTATTTTTGGTGAATCTGCAGGAGCTTTCGCAGTAACTTGCTTACTTGCGGTGCCAGCCGCTAAAGGTCTGTTTAAAAGAGCTATAATACAATCTGGTTATGTAACTAAATTTAGTTCTCACCCTTCAAGTGGTTTGGCAACTTATAAAACTTTAATTGAAAGGTTAGGGATTAAAGAAGGAGATATAGAATCTTTAAGAAAGCTTCCTTATGAAGAGATCCTTGGTAAATTAGACAGTTTTGAAGCCAATCGACAGGTGGCATTAAATTTTACTCCCACGATTGATAAAGATACTCTGCCTGAAAATCCTTATGACGCTATTAAAAATGGTTTTGCTAAAGATATCGATTTGTTTATAGGATCTAACTTAGATGAAGCTAAAATGTGGACACTTTGGGCCCCAGAAGCAGACAAAATTACTGAAGACAGATTATTGAGTAGAGTTAATACCATTATGCGATTGATAAATCAAAATGAATCGAAATCGAAGGAATTAATTGAAGTCTATAGGATGTTAAGAAAAACCCCGAGAGACATATTAGATGCTATTGAAACGGATCGTCAATTTCGTATTTCTTCTATTCGTCTTGCTGAAGCACAATCTCAGTACAATAAGAATACTTTTATGTACTTATTTTCCTGGAAAACACCCTGGGAAGGAGGAAAGTATGGGGCAATGCATGCTCTAGAACTTTCATTTGTTTTTGGAATTCTATTGGATAGAAATCAAGGCATCTTTCCCCGTAAAACTGAAGAAACTCAGAAGTTATCAGAAAAAATGATGGATGCATGGATTTCTTTTGCGCGTACTGGGAATCCTAATCACAAGAATATTCCGGAGTTTCCTCCATATGATTTAGAAAAAAGAGCTACCATAGTATTCGACAAAGAAGTAACCGTAAAAGATGATCCTTATAGCTCAGAAAGGAAATCGTGGGATGGGATTTTGTAAAAAATATAAAAAAAGTGTTTAAAATAAAAAGGATCAATTTAGAATGGAAGAAAAAATAATAGTAGAAACTAAATCTGGTAAAGTTAGAGGATATTCTAGTAGGGGTATTAAAATATTTAAGGGAATTCCTTATGTCGAACCAATGATAGGAAATTTGCGTTTCAAACCACCAGTTCCCGTTGAACCTTGGGATAATATTCGCGATGCAACGAAATTTAGTGCTATTTGTCCTCAAGTTTCCTCACCAATGGATAGAATTAGAGGTTCATTTCCTCAGAGTGAGAAAGATTGTTTAACCTTGAATATATTGACCCAATCAACAAATGATGAAAAACGTCCAGTAATGTTTTTTATTCATGGTGGGGCATTTTCAATTGGTAAGGCAAGAGATTTTGATGGTTCTCACTTTGTACTTAGGGGAAATGTAGTATTTGTTAGTATTAATTATCGAGTTGGTCCTTTCGGGTTTCTTTTTATACCAGAAGGTACTAATGCTACTGCAAATGTTGGTTTACTCGATATGATCGCAGGTTTAAAATGGGTACAAGACAACATTAATGCATTTGGAGGAGATCCGGAAAATATCACGGTTTATGGAGTATCGGCAGGAGCATATGCTATAGCTTGTTTACTTGGGATGCCTTCTTCAAAAGGATTATTTAAAAGAGCTATTTTAGAATCAGGGGCACCTCACAAATTTAATCTTCAGCCTTCCGGTGGAATTAAAGTTTTTGAGAAGTTAATGAAAAAACTAGGATTAGAAAATGGAGATGTAGAATCTTTACGCAAACTTCCCTATGAAAGTATAATTAAAGGATTGGATGATTTTGGATTAGTACGACGACTAGGAGCGCAGATGTTTGGGCCAACTATAGATAAGAATTCTATGCCGCAACATCCTCTTGAAGCTGTCAAAAATGGAGCTGCTCAAGATATTGATTTATTTATTGGAACTAATTTAGATGAAACCAAAATGTGGTCCGCATTTGC
>JAEOTL010000338.1 GCA_016839845.1 Promethearchaeota archaeon | reverse complement strand
CTTTTCATGAGCATGTCCATGAAACCAATAAATAAAACGTTCTATAATAAAGAAGATTACAAATCCAAAAATAATTATGGCGAATAGAAGATTTTCGATAATCCCTGCACCTCCTGCATTTAATTCTTCAAGATGGTGGAGGGATTCAGGAATTAGATCAAATAAGGCTGTAGCTAGAATTGTACCTGTAGCAAATGCCACAAGAATAAACAATAGCTTATCTAAAGTCTTTTCTTTAATTGAAATCATAATTACACCTAATAAACTAAAAAGACTTATGGTCAAAATCATAATAAAACCAATTAAAGCTTCCAACTTAATCAACTCTATTTGCTATTTTTAATGCAATATCATAGAAAAGGATGGAATAAAAAGATTACTAGTATAAATAATCTGAAAAATGAAAAAAAAGAATTTTTTTAATTTCTTTTATGTTTCATGCTGTTTATTAATTACTCTTCTCCTAAAAATTACCACTAAAGAGACTATCATAATAATGGTAAATAGAAGAAAGTAGTTCCCAAAAGGTATTTCATCTTTACTTGGTACTACGAGTCTGTGTCTCATTAATAAATTACCATCTGCTCTCCACTCACGTTTAGTAAGGATACCATTTGAATTATATGTATTTTCCAGTATCTCGCTACCATCTATAAACCTGAATTCATTTCCATCAACTTCACACGTGTCGCCTAATGATTCATAGTATTCAGCAATTAATGTAAGATGCTATATTTTTTTAATTGGAATAATGAAAAAGTATCCCCCCGATACCTCACTTGGCGATCCTGTTATACCATTTGCTGTAAACTCCACTCCTGAAGGAACTCATACAATTACTGTAACCAATGTTAAAAAAGGTAAGTTAGAGGAAAGTATTAAAGTGACAACTCGTAACATGCTTGAATTTTCTGGTATTGAAGGAATGAGATACCAGATTAGAACTTACCTTACAGCACCTGAAGCTATGACATTAATAAACCTTAAGATGCCTGAATAAATAAGTGCTTAACAGACTTAATTTATACTAAATTTCTTTTTTTTTTAAATAATAAAGTTTAATAAATCTTTGATCAAAGGTTACCTAATTATGACTTTAGAACAAAATATTAAAGAAATGTTGCTCGAGGCTGGAGTAAAAAAAGTTGGATTTGCTACTAAAGAAACAATGGCGGGTGGACCACCAGGTGCCGATATCACCTATTTACTTCCCGAAGCTCAATCCGCAATTAGTTTTTACGTGCCCTTTGATAAAGAGAGGATTTTAAAATATTTAGGGAAAGAAGATCCAAGCATTCGTGGAATTCACGAAGAAGAAAATTTAGAAATTCACCAGATAATTTGGAGGGCGTCTCAACGCGTTAAGCACTGGTTAATTGAACAGGGCTATAAAGCAATGTCAGTTATTCCCAATAATCATTATAGAACAGATATCCCGGGCTGGCAGCTATCATTACCTCCCGAGCTTTCGTTAAGATATCTAGCCGTTCGAACAGGAGTGGCATCAATTGGTTGGTCTGGGAACGTTGGCACAAAGGAGCACGGGACCGCCATTATTCTAGGAGGTATCGTTACCGATGCAAAACTTGAACCAACAGATCCTTTACCTGAATCAGAATCATTTTGTGATCAATGTAAAATCTGTACAAAAGTTTGTGCTTATCAAATGTTCTCACCTACAGAAGAAACTACTGTAATAATTGGGGGATATACATTTAGGTACTCTAAGAGGATGAATAAAATGCGCTGTTTTCTTACGTGTGGTGGATCTAATGGATTACATCCTTCGGGTAAGTTTTCCACCTGGTCTCCTGGACGTTATGATTACCCAGAAAACGATAAAGAAGTAACACGCCTTATGTCTCTCGCAATGACAAGTCAAAGGAAAAGACCTCCCATTAAAGATTCTTCAAGTGGATATGAACCAGCGTCATATGATGGAATGGATTCTGTCCAACTCACCTGTGGGAATTGCCAATTTGTATGTGCAGGCAATCCTAAGGAAACAGCACAACGATATAAAATTTTAGTTAATTCTGGATGCGTGATTCAAAATGAAGATGGCAGTCTTGAAGTATTTCCTCCAGATAAAGCAAAAGAAGTGTTTGAGTCGATATCTATCAAACGTCAACGTCTATATTTTAAAGATTATAAAAATAAAATGAAAAAGACAATCGAGAAAATTCAGCAAACGCAAGATTTCTAAGTTGAAAAATTAAATTTCTAGTGGAGACGAAAAAAATAAAGGAGATCATTAATTTAAATTGAGAGTATTGAGATGACAGAAATTGAGAAATGGAGAGATGCTGGACAAGAGTATTACGACAAGTTACGTTTGCTAACATTTCCATTAGCAATAAAGTACATAAAGGACGAGTCGGAAATTCCGTCAAACGCCTTCAGACCTTCAAAAATTAACCAACGATTATCCTTATGCCAGGCATTTACTACTGCTCGAAGATTAGGTAGAAGTGTAGGCATGACTTTTGAGGATAATCATTGCATTACAAGTTCTTTTGTTCAAGGCTGGAAGTACATGCCAGGGAAAGAACTCCTAAAGTCTCAAATAATTTCAGGGTATCACTCAAATCCTTCTTCAGAGATGAGAATTCAACTACAATTTTCTGAATTATTAACGAAAAAGGCTCGAGAAAAGGTTAAAGGAAATATTGGATTTGTCGTGAGCCCGTTAACCAAGACCGATATAATACCTGATGTCATCTTGACTTATGGAAGTCCTGCTCAAATCGGTAACATAATCCATGCGCTTACATACGAGGGAAGATTTTTGGTGAATAATCAAACTTTTTTAGGGTATGGTGAAAGTTGTGTTCGAGGCGTGCTGGTTCCATATATTTCAAATAAAAGCCAAGTAATCCTGCCCGGAACGGGAGACAGAATATTGTCCATGACATCGGAGGATGAAATGGCATTTGGAATGCCAGCAAAACGATTGTTCTACATCTTAAAGAACTTGTTCAAGAGTGGTAAGGGATTTAACATGGGCATACCTTCGAGATTCATGCTCTTTGACATGCCTTTCCCTATGGGACCTAAAGCGTTTAGGTACCTTAATAGACAATATAAAAGAAGATTAAGAAAAGAACAAAAGAGATAAACACAATAAATGAAAAAAATGGTAAAATATGAGTTATAAAAATAAAACAATAGAAGAATACAGAAAAGCTGGAGAAGAATTATTCAACGTTCTTCACCTTAATACTTATCCAGTGTCGTTGAAGTACATCAGAGATTTAGAAACCGAAATCCCGCCAGGAGTTAGGAGACCTATAGACGATGGAGAAAAGATGTCTATTTGTCAAGCTATTACCTATGCTCGCAGGTTCAGGCATAAATTGTGCATTACCGCAGCCGATAATTTCTGTACGCCGAGTTCTGTGGGTCATGGTTGGGTCCCTCTCACTTTGGAGGAGTTTACAGAATCTCAAATACGCCAAAAATGGTCAAAAGATGAACAAGCAGAAAAGAAAAGAGCCGAACACATAT
>JAEOTL010000337.1 GCA_016839845.1 Promethearchaeota archaeon | reverse complement strand
GAATCTTACAAAGAAATGAGAGCAATTATTGAGGAAAAGTTTAAAGACACTTTGGAAAGTAATAGAGAAGATGCACAAGAAAGTTCTGAAAAGAATTTATAAATAGGTAAAATCCTATGAAATTGTTCAACATTTGAAATACTTTTTAATCTTACCGTACTAACTTCTTTAGTGATGTAATCATTCCCATTTAAAAATATATAAGTGAAGAAAATATGGAAGAAAAACCTGAGAATATGCCTTTTAACAATCCTAATCTTTCAATTAAGGACAGAATATCTGATTTATTAAATAGATTAACTCTAAAAGAAAAAATTAATTTTCTTTGTCATCTTTCACCCGCAATACCTCGGTTAAAAATTGAAGAATATAATCATGGTAATGAAGCTCTTCACGGAGTCGTGAGACCAGGACGTTTTACAGTTTTTCCCCAAGCAATTGCTTTTGGTGCGACGTGGAATCCTAAGTTAGTATATGAATTGGCTACAGCAATATCAGATGAAGCACGTGCTAAACATAATCACGAAGATAATATTTTTCCTCATGGACTGCTGACTTTTTGGTCTCCAACAGTAAATATGGCGCGTGATCCTCGTTGGGGGCGTACCCCTGAGACGTATGGTGAGGACCCCTTTCTTACTTCTCAAATTGGAATCCAATTTGTAAAGGGTATGCAAGGAAATGACTCGAAATACTTAAAGGTGGTATCTACTCCAAAGCATTTTGTGGCAAATAATGAAGAGCATAACCGTTTTTATTGTCAAACGAATATGTCTGAAAAGATACTTCGTGAATATTACTTACCTGCGTTTAAGGCTCTTATTACAGAAGGGAAAGCTTTCTCAATAATGGGTGCTTATAATGCCGTTGGCGGAGTGCCATGTTGCCAAAATAAACGTTTAATCACTGATATTTTGCGAAAGGAATGGGATTTTAAAGGATATGCTGTTACAGATTGCGGAGCTGTAGGTAATGCGACGCCTGTATATCATAACTATGTAAAGACTGCTCCCGAAGCTGCTGCTGCAACGATTAAAGCAGGAATAGATTTAGAATGTGGGGATGTTTATAGGAGTGGAGCTTTACTAGAAGCTGTGAAAAATAATTTGGTTTCGCAAAAAACAATAGATCTAGCAGTGATAAATGTTTTGAGAGGAAGGTTTAAATTGGGGCTTTTTGATCCAAAAGAGCAATGTCCTTATTCTAAGATTCCCTTTTCCATTGTGGGAGGGAAGAAACATTCTGATTTAGCCTTAAAGGTATCTCTGGAGTCAATTGTACTACTTAAAAATACACCAATCTCGGGGAAGAAGGTTTTGCCTTTAAACTTAGATGAAATCAAATCGATTGCCGTAATAGGACCAAATGCTCGTATTTGTCAGTTTGGAGATTATACCGGTTCTCCTGTAAACGAGCCGATAAGCCCATTAATGGGATTAAAAAGAAAATTAAGGGAGGAAATTGAAATAAATAGTGTTCCATGGAGGGTGTCTAAGAAATTATATATTATCCCAAGAATAAACCTAAAACCTATTGAAAATTGTGATAAAAATCATGGTCTTAAACATGAGTTTTTCCCATATGAAAATTTTCAAGGAGAATCTATATTACAATATGATGATGTTTTAAAATTTGAGTGGAATGAACAAACTATTGAATACCTATTGAGTAAAGTTGTTAAAGACTCAGGAATAGATTTAGATAATCATATTTTTTCGATGAGATGGTCTGGATATATCTTACCTGATATATCTGGTGAATATACGATCTATATTAAGAAAAGAAAATGTTCAGCAATAATATACATAAATGATGAAAAATACGAAAAGAATTCTATTCAGCTTAATTTTGAAGCAGGAAAACAATATAAAATAAGAATAGATGTTCCTAAGATAGGACTAATGAAAAAAAAATCGAAATTCTCTCTTGTAAGACCCAAGATTTCTCTATATTGGAGATTACACCCTTCATCTGAATTAGATGAAGGTTTCAGCAGAGAGATTGAAGCAGCTAAGACTAGTGATTTAATTATTGCGTTTTTAGGAATAAGTACATTTTATGAACAAGAAGGGTTAGACAGAAAAGACTTACAGCTTCCATCTGAGCAAAAATCTCTTATCCAAGCTGTATTTGAAGTTAATCCTAATGTAATTGTCGTGTTAATAAATGGATCACCCTTAGCAATTAATTGGATAAACGAACATATTCCTGCAGTCATAGAGGCGTGGTATCCCGGTGAACGGGGAGGGGATGCTATTGCAGATGTTTTAATGGGAGATTACAATCCAGGTGGACGCTTACCCCTTACATTTTATAAAGGTCTTCATCAGTTACTACCATTTAATGAGTACAATATAGACAAAGGTCAAACTTATATGTATTTAGAAGATGAGCCACTTTATCCTTTTGGATATGGTTTAAGTTATACTGAATTTAAATATCAAGACCTCAACGTCGATTTAACAAATATTAATATATCATCCACTGAAATAATTCACTTTTCACTATTCGTAGAAAATATTGGTAAAATAGATGGAGACGAAGTTGTACAACTCTATATTAAAGATGTCGATGCTCAAGGTCCAGAAAACAAAAAACCATATAAAGCCTTAAAAAGTTTTAAACGAGTACATGTAAAAGCGGGTAAAAGGGAGAAGGTGATTTTACCAGTAAGAGTTAAGGATTTAGCATCGTATAATGTTGAAGAGAAAAAGTGGATAGTAGAACCTCGAAAATTGGATGTTTTAATTGGAGCTTCTTCTAAGGATATACGCCTTAAAACCCAAATCGAATTAGAGTGATTGTTGATTTAAAGAAATAATATAATATTATAAAAAAATGAAATTATAGTTAAATAATTATAAGATGAAATAGTCAGATGTTTTATTGGTCCTTAAAATGTTGATATAGACTCAAATTCAGATCTCTTATCTCTTCTTCTCCCACCTTCGAAAATCGATCATAAGTCAGAAGGCCGTTTACTTCCCCTTCAACATCGGTTGTCTGGGTATAAATTGCAGCACATAATCCTTTGGATATTAACTTTTTGAGTTGTGAAATTAGTCTTGAATATCTCTTCATTAAT
>JAEOTL010000336.1 GCA_016839845.1 Promethearchaeota archaeon | reverse complement strand
TTTTCATTTAAATAGAATGGGGAAGAAGAGGAAGTATGATTGTAGATTCTAAAAAACCACATCATTCTCTTTATTGCAGTATTTGTCATAAAAAAATTACAGAGAGAGCATCTATCTTTCAAGAAAGCCTCCATTTCGGGATTGTTTGTCCGGCTTGCCATACCAATAATTCCCAAGAAGACTTAGAGCTTATGGCAAATCTTTTTTTAGCTTTTGGTGGTTTCTTTGGAAAGAAAGAGGATGCAAAATTTGATGTGGAAACGGTATTAAGAAAATTAATTGATGAGGTACATTCTTCGGGTTCTCAAGTATCTGTTGAGAAATTGAATGTTAAGGTACTTCATCGAGCGCTTCTTCATGGGGTAACTCCCAAACAATATATCACTATATTAGATACTATCTTAGAAGAATAATTTCATTGTTTGTATTTTTGACCTTTTTTTCTTTAAATAATAACATTTCACTTAGTCTGTAACTAATAATTAAATGAAGGTGATGTTAAAAAATAATGGCGGATCTAAGTCAAATTAAAGGAATTAACGCACGCCAAATAAAGTTGCTTCAAGAAAATGGTATAAGTACAGCTGAAGCATTAGCAATGAGCCCTAGTCCAACAGTGGCAGAGATAGATGGATTAGGTGATAAAACAGCGAAGAAATTAATTTGGAATGCAAGGAATGCCCTTGGAATGTCGGAATTTGTTGCGGCAGCAACCATTAGTGAAAATGTGGATTACATCCAAACAGGTTCAGCAGAATTAAACCGGATTTTAGGAGGTGGGTTACAAACAGGCAAATTAACGGAAGTCTATGGTCCCTTCAAATCAGGTAAAACAGCACTGGCGCATACCATTGCAGTTACAGTTCAATTACCAGAAAGAAAAGGTGGGGTTAACGGGGCAGTAGTATATATTGATACAGAAAATACGTTTTCAAAAGAAAAAATTAAAAGGATCGCAAAGAGGTTTGAACTAAACCCGAGCACAGTATTATCGAATATTTTTCACGCTCGAATCTATTCAAGTGATCACCAAGCTCAAATGATTCAGAAAGCAGAGATTCTTTGCAAAACTCGAAAAGTACGTTTGATAATTGTTGATAGCTTAATGGCACTATTACGAGCAGAATTTGTGGGCATTGGAAAACTTGCTCCTCGCCAAGCAGTGCTTAATAATATGATCCATGTATTAAGTCGAATTGCAGAAACTTATAACTGTGCAGTATTACTTACCAATCAAGTTGCAACGCGAATGATGGGGATGTTCTCTTCTAATGATGCTATTGGAGGAAATATCGTTGCTCATGGCTGTCATTTTCGTATTATGTTTAAGACCAAGGGATTTTCATCAAATAACTCACTTAAACGAAGAGCAATTATAGTTGATGCCCCTGATCTCCCCCCAGAGGAAGCCGAGTTCTTTATCACAGGATTAGGAGTCGCTGACACAGATCAAGTGGATATCCCTAATTCAAAAGGAGTAGAACTTGAGTTTGAAACCCTCTATGAAGATTCTGGGAATAGTCAAGATAACACTGAAAATTTAGATGATATGTCGTTAATTCATGTTAAAGGAATTGGAAAAGGAACGGCCGAGAATTTAGAAGGCGAGGGCATCACGTCAGTCTCAGGCTTGTTAGGAGCTGATCCAGAAGAATTGTCCTCAAAAATCAGTGGGATCTCTCCAAAAAAGGTAATAGAGTGGCAAAAAAGCGCGAAAGCACTTCTAAAAATCTAATTTTTTTTATTTTCTTTTTTTAGTAATGTTTTTTTAGGGATCTTAAGAGTGTGAAAAACATAGTGAAGTTTCCTAAGGATTTATATTCTTTTTCTTTACAACTTTAACCCCAATAAACACCACCAGAGCAGATCCTCCTAGTGCTCCTAGAATCCCAAGAAATCCTACCATTGGAATAGATATAAGAGTTCCTTGTCGGGTATTATTATGCGTTTCATTACTCGGGGGCGGTTCTGGGGTGTCAGGATCGACATTGTCTCCAATTTTTCCGAGGGATACAACAGCATATGCAATATTCACAAATTCAACATTTGACTTAACGGTAAGACTAAACGTATAGTTTCCTTCGATAGTTGTCCCAAATCGGTAGACAGATACATTAAGAGGCCCTACTATTGCTTCATTAATGTAGATATTAAACTTGACATCTTGGGGGTCGATGAGGGTATGATTCATTCGGGTTTGCCTTCCCTCTATATAAATTGCGATAGGAGAAACCTTCTCAATATAAACCTTGTAATAATAATTTGAACGCATGGATATTTGAGATTTTATCGTTTTCCCAGGATAAAATTTGGTCACATTTCGGAAGATAATCGATTCTTCATATTCTTCTATTTTATTGGAAAGGCATTTCAGTTTCCGTTCAAGAAGGATATGGATCGTTATGTTTTGTGTAAGGAGAGCATCAAAAAATAGACTATAATCCCCGCTTAAAGCTACTCCGAATGGGATTTCTTTAACATCATCCTGCTCCATTCCAGCAATAGACGAGAGCTCATAAAGGTCTCCCTCGGGATCTTTGAGTGATATATTCATGTTACAGGTAAAAGGACTTACCACATTCAGTAAAATGTAATAATTGTAGAGTCTTTCAAAATAAATATTGTCTTCAAAGTATACATAAGGTTTTTGAGTAGTAAAATTATAGATCTTATCAACCAAATATTGAGGGCTACTGGAGTAAACAGGAGTTTTATAGAGTTCTACTCTTGGATAAGAAACAAAATTTGGGATAGTAAAGAAGATATATCCTGAGAAAAGAAGGCTAATTATTATCCCTACTTTGGTACTCATCCGATTTTTAATATCCATGCACCTGTAATTCAGTAAATTCTATTATCAACTCTTTAATGGGGGAGCAAGCATCGTAAGAAACGCAATTAAAACAAGGTTGATCTGTCCAAAAATATCCTTTCTGGCCTTGCTTTCCCACTATTAACAATGGGATCTTACTTTTCGGACAATAAAGTGCTGTATTCTCAAGAATTCCTCGTTTAGGGAGGGCGTACGAGTTTCCACAGACCTCACATTTCGCAAAGCGCTTGTAATTACTGGTTTTAAAAATTGAAATGCTACATTCGCAGTGGGGGCAGATCCCGATTTCGGTTAACTTTCTCATTTTTTTTATCATCTTCTTATTAGAGTTACACACAATAAATCTTGGAATATTTAAAGGAAAAAGATAGATTTGTCTTTTTTTGTTTAAATATAATTGATACTAAATGGTTTCATGATACTTGACTATTTTGATGGGATGGCAAACGCAGTCGAATTTCTTATTGCTCTAGGGTCCATTATCGGATTACTAGGATTGATTGTCGGCATTCTGGGTTGGTTGTTCTTGGGGCAATTTGGTAAGCGTAGAATGGCCATTGTAATCATTGTTTCTTTTATCCTTTTAACAGTTTGCGGATTACATACAGGATTAGATTATTTTGGGGTTGAAACTGGCTTTTAATGGTATCCTGAACCAGTACCGGTCTGTGCATTTCCAATTGGTATCCCAAACAGTTTTACCATCGTTCCAGTAGTCCAAAATCCTATCCATAATAGCACAACGCCAACTAGGAATAAACGAGCTCTCATACGAAACCCAAAAAACAAACTTATAACTCCCACTGCGGTGATTGCACTCCCTATCGTGAAAGTAACTGTCCCGATCACCTCAAATATCTTTGAAAAGAATCTTCCTAATTGGTAACGAAAATTCAGTTCGAAGAATGGGAAGAAAATTGTGATAAAAAGAAGGATTCCAAAGTAGGTATACATTAGTGTTTTAGGACTACGAGATTCTTTTATTAAAGTATATTTTTTTCTTGACATGATGGGATTCAATTTTAATTATGTTAAAGAATATCAAATACCCTTATTTATAAAGAAAAAAGCAGAAATTCATGTTTTTATTTATAAAGCTTTGATAGATCTACAAGATCATACATAATCACTATATCTGTAGGTTATGATAATACTGGAACTATTATTTTCTCTTCAAGTAGCATTTTCACAATTACCCTTTAAGTTTAAATATCCAATTCTAATATTATTAATAAGCTACCTTATATTTTTCAGCCCATTTCGAATCATGCCTTCTAAATACCGTTGTCCGAGATGCAAGTCAACAAGAATAAGAGAGTATGACGATTTTATAGAGTGTAGCAACTGTTTACTCGATTTTGATAAAGAACTTATCGGGAAAGTACCTGATGAGGAACTTATGGCTCGAAAAGAAATGGATGGATTATTAAATGGATTCGAAGAATTAAAAGATCCGAAAAAAGCTAAAGAATTTTTTGATTCTATAATGGACGATTTAGATGATTTAGACGGATCAGCATAAGATTCTTAAAAAAGATTTTTCATTTACAATCGTTTAGAGCTAAAGTGCTTACTTAGTTTTTTTTATTTAAATATTTCTGGTTTATTCACCATTAATTACTAGCTGATGGTGAGTTTATAGATCGGATTTTATAGAAGATTATGTAGGTTATTCCATCTGATTAAGGGATGGTAAATAAACTCCTTCTTTTTTTTTCTTTTTAAGTTATTCTATTAGGTGAGATTCGAAATGGGAGTAAAACTACACAATATTATTACTCGTGATAAAATTGATTATCAGGAATTAGCTGGCAAGATCATAGCAATTGATGCTCCGAACATTATAATGAGCCTTTTTAACTTCACATTTAAAAATAGTAGCAGGATCAATCAAGGATTAATTTTAGACCGAACCCAAAGACCAATCTCACATCTCTATGGGCTTTTGTACAGAATTAACTTTTTCTACTCTAAAAAAATTTTTCCTCTCTTTTGTTTTGATGGAAAACCTTCTGAGCTCAAACGGATGATAACTAAGGACCAGTTAAAGGATTTCATCTTTACTCAACGATGGTATGCACAAGCTGTACAAAGCGGGGATAAAAAGGAAGCCAGAAATATAGCTCTTAGTAAAGAGTACCTATGGCAAAATATCCTTAAGGAGTCAAAACAACTCCTAGGAGCATTAGGTGTCCCTTTCATCGAAGCTCCTTCTTCAGCTGAATCGCAATGCGCCTACTTAGTAAAAAAAAAAATTGCCACTTTTTCCAATTCTCAAGATTTCGACTCACTCTTGTTTGGAGCTCCCCGTATAATCCAGAATATATCAAAATCCTTGAGAAGAAAAGTCCAGGGAAAATGGCAATATAAAAAAGTCACCCCCTTATTCCTCAACTTGAAAAAGAATCTAAGAATTTTGGGTATAAATCAATTCCAACTAGTTGATATGGCCTTGATGTTACAGACTGATTACTTTCCAGGCATCACTGGAATCGGACCAAAAAAGGCCCTCCACTTGGTTAAAACTCATAAAAATATTGAAACAATCATCAGGGAAGAAAAGAAAAGATACAATTTCACCCCTCTCACTTCTGAATTAATTTATAAAATTCGGAAACTTTTTCTTCTTCCAACAGTCCTCCAAGAGTTTGATACGTTTTATTGGAATTCCCCAAATAATCCTAGCATTCTTTCCTTATTATGTAGAGAACATCATTTAAACCGTGAAAGGGTAAAGAATAATTTAGGAAAACTGCATGAAAGTTTTAAGAAGTGCAGATCTTATTTTAGCTCTCAGAGTTCGGTCCCTAAACGTGTTCAGACACGATTAGATGCTGTTTCTTTTGGCTCATAAAAATTCATTGATCTTCAAGGTTATTCTTTTTTGTTTAAATACTCTTAGTACAATAGAGTCTTAAACTAGACTTATCATATCATAGGAAGAATATGACGCAAAGTCTTCAGAAACATGAATTAGTTAATCGTGAAGCAGTTCGAGAACAGATTAATTCTCCTTTAATCCTTAGATCTTATAAAGTTCCTGTGCTAGATTTCCTTTTTCGGAATATAACATTCACTACTGCGAAGGAAAATATAAGAACCCTCACATTATTAGAATATTGGAGTATTGGGGAAGCTTTGGGCCTACCCATAATGATTATTCACAAAATCATAAGCAAATTTTTAGTTGAACTCATCCACTTCAGAAGATTTCTGAGTTTGGGTAATCATAACTTAGGGGTGAAAAGGTCATCTCGAAAAATTCAGATATATCTCCACAAGATTCATAAAATAGCTCCTGTATTCGATTATAAACGTGCATGTAGGAATTCTGATATTTTAAAGAGGAAATTGAACCTACTATTCTTCTGGCCAAGGATCACAACCCAGATCGCGATAATCATTTTTGCTACTGATATGTTAGATAAGCATAAAACCACCCCAATAATACAGAGTAACCTACGTTCGCTCTGTTCGTGTTCTGCCTATGCGTTTCATAGAACTAGAAACAAAATTGGGCTTAATCCTTAATCATAATAATTAAATTCCTGTTTTTACATAATCAATAGTCTCATTTATGTAATTTTTTCTTTAAATATACTCCCCTAGATTAGGTTGAGTGAACCATGTCAGTTTCTACCGAAGAACTATATCAAATTCTTTTGGAAGCAGGGCTTTCCGAGCAAGAGATCGACCGACAAATAAAGAGTAAACAAGCAGAATATCAAGGATTTATGTCACCTCAGGCAATCTTATTTCTCATTGCAAAAGAGTATGCAGTAGATTTACATAAAGGTGGACCTGCTTCCGTAAACTATAGTCAGTTTGAAGAAGAAATAGATTATAATGATTTTGCCATTCCTATTGAGAAGGTAAAAGAGGGGATGCAAAATATAGTAATAGTGGGGAGGCTTATTATACAATTTGGGATCCGCAATTTTATTCGGAAAGATGGAACCCCTGGGATGGTGGCTTCTTTTGTAGTAGCTGATAGTACTGCCCAAATAAGAATTATTTTATGGGGGGATAATACGGATATTATAAATCATCCCCATTTTAAAAAGGGAGAGGTTATACAGATTATCGGAGGATATACCAAGCCCGGTACTAATAATTCTCTTGAAATTCACCTAAGTAAAAAAGGAAAAGTAGTTATTGCTCCTGAAGGGATAAAAGTTGATTCTTTGGGAGAAAAGGCTTTTGTGAAAAAGCAAGAATCTACACACGCAAAAACTACAATTGAATTCTTACAGGAGAAGGAAGGATTCATCAGATCTATATCTGGGGTTGTACATATTGAAGAATTCAAGGAAATCATCAAGAAAAATGGAGAAAGAGCCTTTTTATTACGACTTGCGCTTACGGATGAGACTACATCAATTATGGTAAATGTTTGGGGGATGGAAGCTGTTGAGTATTTAAAACAGATTGAGGAAGGTTCTAAAATCACCCTTTTTAATGTAGTGATAAAGTTTAACCAATTTTCGGGAAAAAAAGAGATTTCTCAAACAAAGGCAACTCGTTTGAAAATTTCCCATCCTTAAGTTTCCAGCAAGAATCGATGATAGCAGAATTTTTTCTTTATATACTTTCCTCAATGATTTCATGCAATAAAATAAAAAATACGGTTTAAAAATAAAATGATAAATCATATACCAAAAGTCTTGTATAAGAATAAAATAACCGAAGTTTTGGATGACATTAGGTATAATTACGGCAAATTAACGCGAAGAGGATATATCTACGGACTAATAGCTATTGATCAAGATGCAAAGATTATTGCTATCGATTCTCGGTTTGATCGGAAGCTTAACTACTGGGATCTCAGCTCAATAGGGGCCGCATTGTATGGTGTAGCACGACAAGGGCAGGATTTTTTCGAGTCAAGCTCTCTTGAAAGGGCTACCATAATTTATAATGATATGCGACTGTTTGTGAAATCTATTGGGAATATTAACATTGTACAAAAAGGCAAACGCGACATCCTTGTCGTGTTGTTGACTGATAAAGAAGTGAATCTAGGAGTAATTTTTCTTCAATTAAGTAAATTTGCGTTGGAGATGAAAAAACGTATTGAAGACGACCAAGCATCTCAGAATATATTAAAAATGTCAGAACAAGAAATCAAAGAACATATTAAGGAGCTAAAAAATCAGATTTTCTCGGACAGGCTCGGGACAATTAGTTAATGTGTAAAAGCAATAGCTTAGGGTG
This sequence comes from Promethearchaeota archaeon, assembly GCA_016839845.1. Next base: position 26,433 of record JAEOTL010000336.1, on the reverse strand, counting down.
ATGAAATGGAACTACACCAAAAGAAAGATAAGGAACAGTTGGAGATCGGAGGGGAATTCGATTTCAACGATTCTGAAAATATGCTCCAGTTTAAAATTGTATACTGGGGACCAGGGGAAAGTGGAAAAACGACTAATTTTTTCCGTCTGCGAGAAAAGTTTGACTTGCTGAAACTTTCAAAAGGGTATTCTATAGAAACTACAGAAGGAAGAACGCTTTGGGAGGATTCCCTATATCTTTTATTTAAATTTGCCATGAAAGACATAAAATTCAACATTATTGCTCACGTGGTAACCTGTACAGGTCAAGAACGTTTTTTAGCAACCCGTGAATATGTGTTAGATGGAGCTGATGGGATCGTATTTATCGGTGACTCTGATCCTAATAAGATAGAGCAAAATAAAAGGAGTTATCGGGAACTTGTAAGTTTTGCATCTCCAAAAAAGATCCCCTTTATTGTACAGCTAAACAAGAGGGATTTAGAGGAAGCTATTGATGTTAATAAATTTAAAATGGCTCTCGGATTGCCATTGTCAAAATTTTATCCCGATGGAAGTCCCGTTGTATATCTTGCTGAAGCAATTCAAGGTAAAAACATTGTAGGCTGTTTCAAACATATAGTTCTTCAAGTTATATTCAATTATTTTAAAGAATAAGAAAAAAAGTTAATTAAATACGCAGGTGGGATGATGGATACAGGAGAAGATTTTATTACCCCACAATTTTTAAATATTTTATTTTTTCAACAGAAAAACTTAGCTATTTTTCCATATGTGGATTTAAAACATCTTCATGTATTAGAAATTTTTACTCCCGGATTTACACCTATTGAATTGGAATCCACCGCATTGCATGATTTAAAGAATATACTTGAGTTTGAATCTACTAATTCCTATTCTCAGTCTCCTACCCTTTATTTCATATACAATTTAACGAAAGAGAAAGTCAAGGAAATTCTTACTGTTAAGGATGTTCATTGTATATTAAATACCAATGAAGACATCTCGGAATTTGTTGACGGGAGTGATTTTTTTTTTTTTAACAAGAAAAACAGTCAATTTCTCAATTTCCCCATTAACAAAACTAATTTAGATTTTGAAAAGTTCCTCATTTCAAGCTCTCAAAATAGGACAATATTACAAGATACAATTCAGAAGATAAAAAGTATTGCATCTCGGATTTTTACAGAGATTAACCAAAGCAACACATTTTCCAATCTTCCTAATTTACTGAAAGAATTTGACAGGAAGCATTGGCAGAGAATTTTAGACTTTACTAGCAATTATTATGGGATCAATGTCCCTTCTGCAAGTGAGTTGCACAGAATGTCAATTAATATCGCTGAAACAAAAGGAAAGCATTCCAAGGATTTCTCTAATGAGTATGAGATTCTCATAACTACTAATAATGCGTTAGGAAAAGAGTTTGTCCTATTATTGCATAAATATCGGAGTGAAAAAGTCAATCCTTCTCACCTGGAACTAGAGGAACTGTTCAATCCTAAACTATTGTATAATTACCTGAGAAACCATCACTGGAAACAAGGAATTCCACGAGATTTTATTAAGGAATGGGTTCTCATGAACATTTCAGGATATCCGCTTAATGAATCTGATACAGAAGATTTTCAATCAATTGTAGGAAAAATCTCAATTCAGGGGGATGTTCCTGTATATTCCAGTGTTATTGGAGAAAGTTCGAAAATACAACCCTTTGAAGAAACATCAAGAAAAGTGCACTCTGCACAGACAGAATGGAATACATTTAAGGTAGAATTACAGGTTAATCTCGATAAGGTTGAAAAACTTCTTGACCACTACCAGAAATCATTCATCTTAAATGACGAAAATTCCGCTTATGTACGATTTTTGCTTGCTCAACTCTCAGAAATAGATCTACTCTTGAATAATAAGATAAAAAGCGGTAACTTCAGCCTACACGTTTAAATATCTTATTTTTATACTAGTAATTTAGAAGAACCGTGTTTTTTCTCTCTTGAACTATGGAACCCAAATTACATTGTCCTCGCTGTAAGTCCTCAGATATTCTTGAATTTGACAAGTTTATAAATTGTCCCAAATGCTTGCTTGATTTTAATAAAGAAGATATTGGGAACATAGCTGATGAGTTAATCATAGCTCGTCAAGAAATGGAGCATGTCTTTGACGCTTTTGATGAATTAAAAGATCCTAAGAGGAGTAAGGATTTTTTCGATTCTATTATGAAAGATTTGGAAGACTTGGATAACGATTCATAAATTTTTTTTAAACAACTTACCTAGACGCGTAATTAGGGATACTATTCCCCTATAAAAAAGAAAGATTAAATGTTTAGGTTTCTACTACAGAATAGTTTGCACGTTTGTAGAATCCTATAAAGATTACAACAAAAATACTCAAATCTAGTGTTTCAGCAATAATCAAGAATAAAGCAGATTCACCTATTATAAATTGTACTAATGGTCTTACAATCTGAGATACTAGATATGCAGTAAATCCAATCCATAAAATGGATGCATTTACCTGAGAAAGTCGTTTATTTCGATATGCAAAATTAAAAAGCCACACGATTGTTATTAACGAGGGTATTACGACAATAGGATATAAGATACTTATTATTGATATGCTGTTGATAATTAAAATAGCCGTTAATTCGCTGATGATTATGAGGATAATGATTCTTACTCTAACAGCGTTAAGCCGTTTTTCATCCCGAAGGGATCGATTTTTCTCTTTGAGAGAAAGGGAAAACAGTATCATCCCAATACTAAGGTAAATCATTGGTAAAAAATCTAAAATCATGATAATGAATCGTAATTTAGTAATGATTAAAACCATTATTTCACCCACTTGGAAGAAAATGAACGCATTATACATATCTAGAGCCTTACCAAAAACAAGGAGTAAGAAAAACAACCCAAAGAGGAAAGGTAAATCAGAAAAGTATTGCTCTTCTTGTTTAAACCATTGGATGAAAGTATAAACAGTCATCCCTGTTACAATTCCAATTCTACTCGTAATAACCAAGACAACACCCAAAGCTCCATTATATTCGGTATAGGAGTCGATAATAATAGCCCAGCTAAAAGAATACAGTAACGTTATTAGAACAATCCCTAAAATAACACTGGATAATAATGTCGCTAGATAAAATTTCTTTTTTTGGATTGAAATCATAAAAGATGTTTTAACAATAACTTTTTAAAACCAACGAATAATTTTAAAAACAAATATGTATGATTAAAAATAGGGGCCTCTGATCGCTCTTTGTACTAAATACCGACAAGTTCATTAATAGATAAGTTTTAAAATCACGAAATACGGATTTCTGAATGATCTGTTGTCTTTATAGGTTTTAAAACAATACAAACTCTCTCAACGCTTTCAATGTCAGTTCGAGAGCGGAACATCTCTAATATCGCATCTAATTCATTTGTATCAGGGACATTAACTTTTATTAATATTCCACATCTCCCATCAAGTTTGAAAACTTCTTCGCATTGCGGAAGAACTACGGTTTCTCTCAAAAGATCTTTTATTTCTGATTCATTTTTCGGTATTAGTGTAAGGAAAGCGTAAATGCATCTCTCATCCTCACGACAAACTTTAATCGTGAATTTCTCAATAATCCCACCTTCTTGCAGTTTTTTTACTCTTTTTCTTACGCTTGATTCAGTCAAATTTACATTCGGATCATCAGCTATTTCTTTATATGTTCTCCTCGAATCTTCAAAGAGCATTTCAAGAATTCTTTTATCATTTTCATCAAGATTCTTCATTTTCTTCCTCAATTCTCATTATTTAAAGATATAAAAAAATATTAAATTTAATAAAAAAATTAATAATTCGTTTATTTACTTAACATATTCTGGATAATCTCCCAGTAAGGGTGCGAATAACCGTTCATATTCTACTGCCATACAATGTATCCCCGCGGCTTTAGTGGTTTTTTTAATTTCAGCGATAAATGGTTTAAAGAATTCAATATTGATTTTATCAATAGCAGCATATTTACCTGGCTTATTTCCCTTATTTTCCTTTTCCGCAGTTTTTAAAGCTTTTAGAAGATCTTTGGGAACGGAAACTCCAGGTATAAAGTTGTCAAAGTACCATGCTATACCATGTGATTTCAGTGGAAAGACTCCCAGTAACACCGGAACATTGAATTGTTCTAACTCTTTAAGAAATTCTTTTGCCTGATCAACATCAAAAGCAGTTTGGGTTTGGATAAAATCTATACCACGTTCCACTTTACGGCCCACCTTGAGAATTTCAGGTTCACGAGGGTCGCTATTTGGGTTAGCAACGCATCCAAAATTCATTTCGATTTTTCCGCCTTCAATTTCATTACCCTCGTAATCCGTGCCATCATCAATCATCATGGAAAGCATTTCTGCAAATTGAGTGCTATCAATATCGTACACCGCACGACCTTTTTTGTGATCTCCTAGTGCTGTGTGATCTCCTGTAAGAGTAAGTATATTTTTCAGGCCTAAAATAGCACCAGCTATGACATCACCAAAAAGTGCAACTCTATTTCGATCCCTAACCGTAACTTGCCACACTGCTTCAATGTTAGCTTTTTCTTGAACTAAATAACTTGGTACCATGGATGACATGTAAGCATCGCCTTGTGGGCCATCAGTAACGTTAGCTGCAACGATTCTTCCAGTATTTTTCATTTCCTTGGCAGAATGGATGATTTCTTCAAGATCTAAAATCTTTTTTGGTTCAAGCTCTCCCGTAAACACGAAATGACCTTCTTGGACTGCTTTCATTAAATTACTATATGCTGGTCTTTTTGGCATTTATTTCTTCCCCTCCTCCTCTTCTTCGATGTTAGTATAATCTTTATAAATTGTCAAATATCCGGGGCTTGTAGATGTTCGAAAATCTCTTGGACCTCTGTACTTTTTAAAGAGATCTAGTCGATTAAATTCCTTAAGGCGAGCCCATATTCGAACCCATGCACAAGGAATAGTATAACCACCAACTTCACACATGCCCTCAACCATTCCCCCACAGGGTCCATTGCTCAGATGTTTGGCGCATCCCGCTCGAGGGCATACCCCCCCAGTCTCACCAATTATGCAATCTCCACAGGTTTCACAATATTCAATAAAATTGTTTTCCCCTGTGTTTTGGGAGCCCCCAAACATGCTATTTTGTGCAGGATAGGTTAGGATTTTGGGGAGTACTTTGTTCATCATTACAACGCCAAGACCACATGCCAAAGTTAAAATAGCTTCAAATTCGTCTACGTAGGGACCGCATGTTGTAGCAACAATTCTATCGTCACATTGTCGAAGAACGGTGATTGCTTTCCATTGTAATTCTTTACCTTCTGTTCTTCCCTTTAATTCTAAAAGTTGTCCAAGCACCTTCGCTTCATTAAGAGATCGTGGAGGTTGACAACAACCATCACAACCAGCAATCAGAACCTTGTTATATGGCTTTATCAGATCGTATATTTCATTTATATCCTTTAGTTGTGTAATAATCATATATCTAAACTCCTTCTTTTCTTTTTCTTTATCTATTTTTTTAACATAATTTGTGATTGAAAAAAATACACTTTTTAGGTTGTTAATTTATCAATTAACTTCTTTGGTCTAACACTTCTACTAGTCAAACTAAGATCCTGAAGATCAACTCCCAATGCAATTGCCATAATCTCAGCTAAATATAAAACCGGAATATCTAACTCCTTTCCTGTTTTTCGAGCTATCATTCTTTCTTTTCTATCGTATTGTGTTGTGCATGCGGGGCATACAGCAATTAATGCATCCACTTCTTCTTCGAGTTCACATAATTCTGTCATCTTATCTTCAACAAGTTTTTCTCCAATTTCTTCTTGTAATCGTGCACAAAAACCACAACATTCGAGCTTGCTTGCAAATTCAACTGTCTTCGCTCCGAGTGTCTTAAGAATTAAATCTATTTTTTCTGGACGTTCAGGATGATCAAATTGCATTATTTTACTGGGTCGTATTAAATGACATCCATAATGAACAGCGAGATTTAAATCATCCAATGGCTTCACCATTATTTTTTCAATTTTTTCTAACCATTCTGGTTGGCTAAACAACTCAACAAAATGGTATACCTTAGTTTTACCAGTATAATTATAATTAATTTTTTTAAGAATTCCATCTATTTTTTTTAAATATTCCTCATCTTCTTCCAATAATACACTTACCGTTTTCAATGTTTCATAGCAACCAGAGCAAATCGTAAGTACGTCTAACCCCATTTTTTCTGCAATAGCCAAGTTTCTTGCTCCTAGGGTAACCCACGTATCGATATTTAATGATTGTAGAGACACTGGTTCAGGACAGCAACTTACTCCTTCCATTTCTTTTAACTTTAAATCCAAAATACTTGCTACATCTCTGAAGGCTTTTTCTAAATGAGGTAGTTTTAATGGTATTGTACATCCTAAATATAATGCAAGTTCCTTCATTTCTCATCCTCCTCCATTTTAGCGAGATCACCTAATCCCGTTTCTTCAATTATGAACCTAATTTCATCAAGATTTGGACCTTTAATATCCGGTAAACCCATTCTATTTCTCCTTCTATCTATATTATCTTTTAGTCCACCCGTATAAGGAATTACAAATCCATTGTTGTAAATTGTAACTACAGTTCCGGAGTATTCCTTCGGTATTCTTCCTTCTTTTACTGACATATTTCGTAAGAGGGCAAGAATAAATGAATAATCAACATTCTTGGGACATCGTTCAGTACACCGATGGCAAAGTGAACATGTCCAGATTGCTTGACTTGATAACACTTCATCTTTTAGACCTAAAAGGCAAGAAGCTACTACTCTATGAGGTTGCATATCTACATATTCTGTAACAGTACAACCTGAGCTGCATACACCGCACTGAATGCATTTTAAAAGTGATTTTGCACCCACTTTTGCACTTATTTCATACCGGAACTCATGATCTAATTTATTTGCGTCTTTCTTGAGCATCTCTGTCATGATTACGCTTCCTCCTTAACTTTTTCTTTTTTTTTAATTTTATCACCAGTCTTGGGTAATGGTCCTAAATCCTTAATTTTATTAACAAATTGAGTAACAACCTGAGAAAATCGTTTACCTTCGCTGGCAGATACCCATTCAAGATGATATCGTTCTGAACTGATCCCAACTCTATCTAAAAGTTCATGAAGTTCATTATAACGTCGTAACATATCATAATTACCCTCCAAGTAATGACAATCACCAATGTGACATCCCCCTATAAAAACCCCGTCAGCACCCTCTAGAAAAGCTTGTAATATAAACCTTTTCGGTATTCTCCCTGTACACATAACTCTTATTGGTCGAATATTAGTTGGGTATTGGAAACGACTCACCCCACATGTATCAGCCCCAGCATAACTGCACCAATTACATAAGAAGGCAACAATTCTAGGTCTTTCATCCACAAATTCCCCTTGAACAGCTTCTCGGATCATTGGGTAGAGTTGATCGTCTGAAAAATGACTCATTGTAATTGCCCCGGCAGGACAAGCTGCGGAACAATCCCCACAACCCTTGCATAACAGAGGATTCGATTCTGAAACATTTATATCATTATCAAAATTCACCCCAATTGCTCCAAAATTGCAAACTTCCTCACATTTTTGGCAAGCAATACATAATGCCGGATCTACTATCGAAACTAAGGGTTCAGCCTCCACTTCACCTGAAATTAAAGGGATTAGTGCATGAGTAGCTGCGCCACGTCCTTGAGAAATTGAATCCGCGATACCTTTAGGACCATGGCAGGTACCAGCCAAATAAATACCGTCAGTTGCAAAATCAACAGGTCTTAATTTGACGTGGGCTTCCAGAAAAAATCCATTCTGGTCTCGAGCACATTTAATCATTTCCCCTAATTTTTGAGTATTATTAGGGATTAACGGTGTGGACAAGACTACTTTATCAGCTTCGATCGATAATTCAGTCTGAGTGAGAATATCCTTCACATTTACTTTTAATTTACTATCGGTAGGATCAACAATAGGATATTCATTAAATCGGATATAATTTACATTCTCACGAGCTTTCCAGTAATACTGTTCTTCATCTGTACCTACCCGGATGTCTCGATATAAGACATAAATAGTGGATTTTGGATACATTTCTTTTACATATAAAGCATGTCTAATTGATTCTGAACAACAAATTAATGAACAATATGTGACCCCATTACCATCTACTGGTTGCCGTGATCCAACACAGTGAATAAAAACAAGAGTTTCCCCGTCATTTAATTCATTGTTCTTTAGTTTTTCAGATAACTCGAGTTGGGTTAACACATTCTCATTTATACCATAATTATACCACCCTTCTGGCTTATATTCATACGCACCAGTCGCAGCGATAATAACACCCACATTCAGGCTAGTATCTTTACCCTCAACGTTGCTCTTAACTTTTATTTTGAAATCCCCAATTGATCCTTTCACATCAGCGACTTCAGAATTCAAATATACTGTAATGTTTTTTTGCTCGTTAAATTCGTTTAATTTTTGATCCAAGAGTTCTTTTGAGTCTATTCTGTCAAAATTAATTTTATATATTAAATTAAGTTGCCCGCCCAATTTATCGTCCTTCTCTACTAAATGCACTTTAAATCCCTTCTCTGCAATTTCCATCGCAGCACTCATGCCAGCAATCCCGCCTCCTACTATTAAAGCTTCAGGAATCACACTGCCCTTGATTTTAAATTCTGCTTTTTGAGCTCTAACTCGGGCTACTCCCATTCGAACAAGGTCTTTTGCCTTATCGGTGGCTTTTGGGTTATCATGCATGTGAACCCATGAATCCAATTCACGAATAGATACGAAATTAAACAAGTATTCATTTAATCCTGCTTCTCTAATTGTCTTTTGGAATAATGGTTCATGTGTTCGAGGGGTGCACGCAGCAACAACTACTCTATTTAGATCCAATTCCTCAATCTTTTCTTTAATAATATCTTGAGTCAATTGTGAGCAACTATATTTATTTTCCATGGAAAATACCACGTTAGGAAGAGTTTTTGCATAATCAACTAAAGCGGGAACATCTACGTATCCTGCGATGTTGATACCACACCGACAAATGAATACACCAATACGAGACTCATCTTTCGGATTGACAGGTTTGAGTGGAGGTAATTCAACTTTTGTTTCTTCTGCACTTAAAGGTTCTGCATGGGATGCGGCTAACGCTGCTGCTCCACTTGCTTTCGCTACTGAATTTGCGATATCATCGGGTGATTGACATGAACCAGTAATATATACCCCTTCACGTGTTGAGCGTAGATCCTCAGTAGAATCTTTAGTTTTGAAAAAACCTAACTCATTCTGCTCGATTCCAAGAATGTTAGCTAATTGCTCTGCGTCTTTCCGAGGTGTCACTGCATTAGCAAGGACTACTAAATCAAATTCACTAGTTTCAACATCCCCTGTATCAAGATTAGCATGTTTGACGTAAAGATTATGATTTTCTGGATTTTCTCGGATATCTCCGGGAATCCCCCGATAGTACACCAAACCATATTCATCTTTAGCACGTTCAATGAATTCCTCTTGATTTTTACCAATGATCCTACTGTCGTTGAAAAAGATCGTTACATTTGAATTTGGTGAATGCTCACGAGTTATTACACCTTCCTTTGTTTGATACATGCAACAAAATTTTGAACAATAGGAGCAAAGATCTTCATTCCTAGATCCAACACAACTTATAAAAGCTATATTATGAGCATGTTCTTTATCCGATGGTCGTAGGAGTTCACCTTCAGTAGGACCAGACGCACTTAACAAACGTTCGTATTGCATCGCTGTAATAACATTAGGGTATTTTCCATAATGATAACGATCAAGAACGCTGGGATCTAGCAGATCAAATCCAGTAGCACAAATCACAGAGGCAACAGTATACTCTACAATTTCATCTTTATCATCCCAGTCAATCGCCCCAGCTTCACATTCTTTTTCACATAGTTGGCATGCATTTTTGGTTAGGTAAAGGCATTTCTCAGCATCAATAACTGCTTTTCTCGGGACTGCTTGAGGAAATGGTATATATATGGCTTGTCTATTACCCATCTCTTCCTCGAATTCGGAAGGTATTTTTTTCATTGGGCATTTTTCTGAACAAACTCCACATCCCGTGCAGGCATCCCATGATACATATTTAGCTTTCTTCTTGACTTTCACTTTAAAGCTCCCTACATTACCAGAAACTTCCTGAACTTCAGAATATGCAAGAAGTTCAACATTAGGATGCCGCGATACTTCTACCATCTTAGGGGCAAGAATACATATGCTACAGTCTAGAGTTGGAAATGTTTTGTCAAGTTGGGCCATCCTTCCGCCAACAGAAGATGTTCGCTCCACAAGTATTACGTGATATCCTTGATCACCAAGAGATAGCGCTGCTTCTATTCCACTTATACCAGCACCAATGATTAAAACATTATTATTAGTCATAATTTTTTATATCCTTCAATTTATTGTAATGTATAGCTATAAAATATTCAATTAATAGAAATGAAATATTCAATATGAAAATTATTTTTCTTCTGAATGATTTTTTTATGTTTTTAACGACAAAATTCTATATAAAGTTTATGATTAATGACTGATTTCGATAATTCGGCTACGAATTTTTGCGGAAAATATTTTTCCATGATCAGTATTTCTTACTGAAATGGTTGGATCTATCAATTAAGTTTTAGAAATCGAAATTCATAAAACTGGCAAATTTATATGAAATAAGTATACTTTTCTGTCAAGTCCATGCCTTTTCTATGAAAAAAAAAGTACATTATAGTAAAATTGATAACAATGCAATGCTTTAAACAACTAAAGCACTCGAAAGACTATCAAAGATGTAATAATAATTTTTATTATAATATCTGAATAATAGTAATTGTTAAAACAACAGAAATTAAGTTATAATTGCATTATTCATTTTGTGGTGATACTAAATTAAAATCGTTGTCTCAGGTCCACTGCAATCGGGAAAGTCAAGTTATATAAGAGCATTAGATAGTAACGCGCTGAATGTCGAGGCAAAAGGCAAGGATGATAAGTTTTACACTGTTGGGATGGATTTAGGGAGTGTAAAATTAAATGGTTTTGATTGTTATCTCTTTGGAACCCCTGGGCTCCTTAGATTCTCTGTGATGAGGAGTATTGTTACGAGTGGTTCAGATGGTATTATATTTCTCTTTGATGCGACTCATCCTGAAACTGATGACAGTGCGATTATGATCTTAAATTCGATTAGAAAATTATTACCTTCTACTGTTCCTGTAGTATTTTTAGCCAACAAACAAGATATTGAAGGCGCTCGACCTCCAGAAGTTATAAAATCTCAGAATTATTTGCCCGAAAATAGTAAAATCTTTCCGACAAGTACAGTAACCGGGTTAAACGTTAAGGAATCTATAACTCATTTAGTTAATGTGATTTATGAAGAATATTCCTCATTAATCCAAACTCTTCGCACATATGAGAATGACATTGAGGGTTTAGCGGGAGAATTAAAAAAAGATCAAGTCGAGATGAGACACTTACTAAACAATCTAGAGATAAAACGATTCATTGAAGTTGATAGGGTGAAAAAATCCTATAAGGTTAGAACCGGGTTAAAACATTTAGTTTAGTTCATTACATGAAATTGTTAATGGCGAAATTTCTTCTACTGAATATTTTTCTTTTAACTGTGTTAATTCTGATTTCTGTTGTGAAAGAATTTCCCAGAAAAACGGAGGAATATTAACTTCTTTACGATAGTTTGCTTTAATCCGTTCCATTTTCTCTAAGAGCTTTTCTACCCTTAAGGAAAATTGCATTATATAATCCTCTTCTGTATAGTCCTTATTAAGGTATTGCTTGAATAAGTTTTTTAAATCAGGATATTTTGGGATATGCCCAATTGGAGTCTTGATGGCCCCATATTCTCCATGTGTACGTCCTTCTGCCCAGATTACCCAACATAATTTATCTAATATACCATTCATATATTTATTATTGGTATCTTTTAAGAAATAGTTCATAGCAAATACAGTAGGAGGATTTTCTAACTTGTTCCCAAATTTCTGATGATTCTCGAAATATTTACCTAATGGGACTACGATAAAATCTAAATTTGCCATTGGTTGCGCTTTTCTTATTCCTTCAGCGCCAAGAGTCTGGGCAGTAGTTTCTGACTCGATGGTAGCACCCAAAAATATTCCGTGCTCCCAATTAAGGCTTTCTAAAACTGGTGGCATAGTATCACTATCTCGTCCACCATAGAAAATAGCACTGATTGGAACCCCATCAGGATTATGCAGGTTATCATCAGCATTAACCAGTTCTTCAATTCGAATTGTATAGCGTGCGTTGGGATGTGCATGCGGAATATCAGTTCCATTTTCGTCTTTTTTTCCCATGTTCCACTTACCTGAAAAATTAATACCTTCCTTAGGTACAGTCTTTCCATCACCAATCCAGTAAGGAAATTGATCTTTTATAAGGACGTTAGAAAAAATTATTTCTCTCGGGGTTGTTATAGCGTCATAGATTACGGGATCATCTTTAGAATTAACATCTTTAATAATACCGAAGATACCTCGTTCAATGTTTACAGCATGAGCAAATCCATCCTCATCACTTCTGAGATATGCTATATCATCACCTAAAATTGTTTGACCAGGAAGCATTGCGGTGGAAGTTTTTCCACATCCAGAAGGATAGGCTCCACAAGCATAGGTTACTCGATCTTTTCCTTTGGGGTGTATCCCTAAAATGAAATAATGTTCTGCAAGCCATTCTTCATTATTCGATTTATGGATTGCTAATCGTAATGCCAGTTTTTTTAGCCCAAGGGAATTCCCTGCATATTGATTATAACAAGTAAGAACTCTATTTTCTTTTAAATCTACGTAAATCCGTCTTCTACTGAGATCTTTTGTAACAGTGGGGTTTCCTGCCAATTCTCCAGCAGAATGAATGAAATAAAAGAAATTGTCTGATCCATTTAATTTTTTAAACTCTTCATATCCTGTACGGTACAGGAGATCCTCCGAATGCGCGACATAAAACGAATCTGTTAATTGGAGTGCAAGAATTGAAAATCTTGAATTTTTGGGGCCCAAACAAAAGAATCGAACCAAGCATTCCTTTCCTTCCATACATCCGTCCATAATTTCCAAGATTTCATTAAGACCTTCTTCACGATCAATTGTGTTTATCCAAGGACTTGCATATCCTCCTTTAGGAATTAAAACTCTTGTATTTTCTTTATCTCTTGCCTGATCGTGATTTGACATCGAATAGAACCCATCGTAATGAATAGAATGTCCTTGTGTTTTCAATTCAGCTTCTTCACCAATCTCAATCGCCGTCTGTCTACAATATTCGATATCTTCAATTGCATCCGTTATAACTGTGACTTTTTCTGGTTTACACAATTTTACAAATTCATCCACTATCCTGATTATGTGTTCATTATCTAGAGCTCTTAATTTATCAATATTAGACTTATCGATCCGTTCCATTTATGATATAACACTTCAATTCGGTTGATGATGATTTTTAATAGTTCTTGATGGTTTTGCAAACTTTTGTAGCTTTATTAATTTTATCTAGAGCTCAAGAACAAATCTCAAGATATAAATTAAGTAAAAAAACATAATTTTTAATTAAAAAAAAAAGAAAAAAAAAGTTATTACATTCCACCAGGACTAGAGCCTTTTGAGCTAATTATCCTGTCAATTCTCAAGATTAAGTTAGCTAATTCATTGCCTGATTTTATAATGTGAATTAATAATTCAGCAGGTTCAATAATCCCTTTCTTAAAGTTATCTTCGATGGTGTTTGTGAGGGTATCAATCCCGATCCATTTGTCGCTTTCAGATTTGTGTGAAGCTCGTAATTCCGTTAGTTTTTCGATTTCTTCTAATCCTGCATTCCTTATTAAGGTTTTAGGGATTTCCTCAAGTGATAAGGCAAAAGCCGAAACTGCAAGTTGTTCTTTTCCACCAATTTCATTGGCATAAGCTCTAATTCTCTTTGCAAGCTCAATATATATTGCTCCTCCGCCACCAACAACTTTCTTAGTATCCATAATCTTCGCGACTACAGATAACACATCATGTAGAGAAACTTCTGCGGTATTTAGGATTTTATCAAGCCCACCTTTAAGTAGAATTGAAACAGATTTTGGATTTTTACATCCCGTAAAAAAGGTATAATCATCATCTCCGATTTTCTCAAAATGCACCTTTTCAGCAAATCCTAAATCATCTTCGGATAATGATGTTAAATCATCGACCAGTTTACCATCCACTGCTTTTAAGATTGATTTATAATCACTTTCGCCAACATTTTTAATCGCTGCTATTCCGTCTCTGGCTAAATATGCACCAAATTTATCTGAGATATCACTACTATTTACAACTACGTTGACTCCTAAATCCGTAAACACTTTCACATAATCTAAAAGAATTTTCTCTTCTTGATCCAAAAACCTTTGAATTTCTGACGGGCTTGTTATGCGAACTTGAGCATCGAATTCAGTTTTTTTCACGTCCAGCTTTTTTCTGATTACTGCGATCTTAGCGTCCTTGATAGTTTCAGGCATCATTGTATTTACTTTGTCCTTTTGAATATATACCCCATTAATCAGTTCTGATTCTTTTAAAGATTTACCGGGTGCTTTCACTATTTTCACATCAGAAACTTTTCCAAACGTGTTCCCTTCGTCATCTGCAATCTGTTTCACCGCATTCAAAGCTAATTCTGCGAAAAATTCTTTTAACGGGGCTATATCTTTTGCGTTCATGGCAGTCATAGCTGCATTTTTCAAAATTTCATCACTATCATCTGAAATCGTTTCGGCAATTTCTCTCACAATTTCAAGCGATTTATCAGCTGCTAATTTATATCCATGAGTGATCGGTTTTGGATGAATATCTTGTTCGATTAGATCTAATGCATTATTTAAGAGTGCCGCTGAAAAGATTACTGCTGAAGTAGTACCATCTCCGATATCATCGTCAATTGATTTCGCTACGTTAACCATCATATTCGCGGCAATATTCTCAATATCGAGATTTTTTAAGATTTCAGCTCCGTCATTTGTAATGGTTACATCACCCAAAGAGTCAACGAGCATTTTTGACATTGCTCTTGGACCGAGAGTAGATCTAATTGTTTCTGCAATTGCAACCATTGCCGAAATGTTTTGTTTCCTTGCTTCTCTTTCACGAGTTTCTTCTGTACCTTCTTTTAAAATAATAATTGGAACTCCTGACATTTTTTTGCACTTGTTTTTTTTGTATTTTATTTTTGTGATTTACAGTTCTTTATAAAGAATTCATAAAAATAAAAAAAGTTTTCTATAACAATATGAAAAAAATTCATAAAACCAATTTAAGATTTTAAAAATAGTATTCGGACCAATAAAATTCTATTAAATTGATTTTTTGAAACCATTGAGAATCCAATGGATTATCATAAAGGTAATTTTTAGATTTGGACGAAACTAGTGTTCTTATATTCCTTTAATATCATGTTGCTATTGGTTCTGGTAACGTATTCTCTCTTGTTTAACTCTCGTATAAAGGAGTGAACATCTTCCGATTCCCGAAATCTGCAAATTAAAGCAGCAGATTGTTCTCCTGTAGTATGAAAGATGGAACACACCTCTGGAATATCTTTAATATCATCTAGAATTTCTTCTGTGTGTTTCCCGTCAACGTTAATCCTTATTAAAAATGTTAATTTGTAGCCTAGTTTGACGTTATTGAGGCGAAGAGTATAACCTTCAATGATTTCTTCAGTTTTAAGTTTGGAAATCCGATTATGGATAGTACCAATGGAAATTCCTAACCTATCTTGGATTTCCCTATAACTTGTTCGTGCGTTTTCCTGTAAAATTCTTAATATGTTTCTATCAATATCGTCAAGGTCTTTTTTCATTCTAGATCAGCCCCTTATTTTACCCTTAAGTTATCTTCTTTTTTCAAATATTTACTAAAAACCAATATAATTTATTGTGTGAAGTATATAAACTTTATAAAATTTGTACGAAAATCTGCATTTCGATGAAAATTTTTTAGAACTTTATTTATATACTTCTTTGGGATCAAAAAGTGGTTTTCCTTTTATATGAAATTGGCCATTAGTATATTCCTTATGAAAACAACTGTAATATCCTTCATGACAAGCAGCCCCTACTTGCTTCACTTTAATCAAAACAGAATCATTGTCGCAATCAATTATAATTTCATTGATTTCTTGGATATTTCCGCTTGTTTCTCCCTTTTTCCAAATCGTGCGTCTCGATCTTGAATAGTAGTGGGCAAATCCAGTTTTCATTAATTGTTCAATTGCCAATCGATTTGCAAATGCAAGCATCAAAACTTCATTTGTTTGATGATCTTGCGCTATTATAGGTATTAGATTTCCCTCAATTTTCGAAAAGTCTAATTTGTTTAATAAAACTTCGATTTCCTCTTTAGAAAATTTTTTCATGGGTATCAAAATTTATTATCATGTATATATTTTTATTATTATAAGTAAGAATTGAATAGTGATTAACATGCCTGACAATTTTAAAATAGATCCGTGGGGATCTAGTGCACTCCAAGATGAGGATTATACAAGATTAATTAAAGAGTTTGGAATCACTGAAGTAACGGAATCACTACGGCAGAAAATGATTCAGAATCGTTTTATTAGGAGAAAAATTATATTTGGGCATCGTGAACTGAATTTAGTGTTTAAAGCTATCGAGAATGGCCAACCATGGTCAGTAATGAGTGGTATAAAGCCTTCTGGTCCCTTTCATTTAGGAACATCTACAACAGCATTGGAAATTATCGAGTTCCAAAAAATGGGAGCAAAGGCTTATTATTGTATTGCAGATATCGAATCTTGGGAAGATAATGGTATCCCTTGGGAAGATGCTGATGAAACTGCTATAGATAATTTGGCAGATATTTTAGCCCTCGGTCTAGATCCTTCTCCAGAGAAAGCTTATATTTGGAGGCAATCAAGCGAGACTAAAGTTCACGAGGTCGCATTTAAAGTAAGTAGATTGGTCACTAACTCCATGATGAAAGCCATTTATGGAGAAAAGGAATTTGGGTTATATATGTCAGCTCTAATACAAGTAGGTGATATCGTGCTCCCCCAAGTGATAGAGGGTTCTCAACCAACTATTGTTCCAGTGGGAATTGATCAAGATCCTCATATTAGACTTACCCGAGATCTCACACGTAGGTTTTATAAAAAATTCTTTTTACCAGGAGCAACATATCATTATTTATTAGCTGGTATTGATGGTGCAGACAAAATGGCAAAAAGAAATCCTAATAGTTCTTTTTCTTTTAATGAACCTCCTAAAGAGGTAGCTAGAAAAGTTAAAGGTGCTCTAACTGGGGGTAGAAAAAACAAAGAAGAGCAGATAAAATTAGGAGGAGAACCTCAAAAATGTATGATTTATAAGATGTTAATGTATCATTTTGAGGAAGATGACGAAAAATTAGCTAAGGATTTTGAAAGGTGTGTTAAAGGGGAGTTATTATGCGGCGATCATAAGAGTGAATGTGTAGAGAAAGTATTAAATTTCATTGATAATCATCAGAAGAAAAAAGAAAAACTAATAGATAAATCAAGGGAGCTCCTAAATTTAAATTAAGAGCCTACGATTTATTCTATCGAAAGCATTTGCCCCAAAATTTGTGATAATTCCTCTAAAAACTCGGGAAATTTATTTAAAAATTTATCTTTCTCCTTCTCTTTAGATACTACAGAAATAAAGAAAGCTTCATTTCCTAATTTTAATTTGTGTAAATAGGAAATTAAAACTTGATCTATTGAAGTGAAGTCATGATCGTATTCGTAAGATTCTTTTTCTTCATCCATTCTTTTGAGCAAATATAGATGCTCTTTGATCGATTCCAGTAATTCTACGTATACATCTGCGTCGATATCACTATAAAACTCCGAGATAATTATGCCATTACGGTCTAAAACTATCAAAGCCTGGCTTTCAAATAGCTCTAAATAATTCTCTAATAATTCGGAGAGCTCAAAAAATTTCTCATCGAATACAGATAGCCCATAAGAGACTAATTGGACTATTGAAATGATATCATAAATAGACGTTTGTTGGAATAATATTTTGAACTTTGGATATTTATTTAAAATTTTATTTCTCAGTGTATCTATATTTTCTAAAATATCTGAGTCTCCCCGCAGATCAGGATCATACTTATGAAAGGTAATAATTAAAGGAACATCCATTTCATTATCTGTGAAAAAAGTCAAAATAGAATCTAAATACTCAAGTGAGCTTTTAAAGCGATCATCGTCTTGGATATCAATCACATAAATGAGTAAGTCAGTTGCATCGAAATAAACATCCTGATAATTCACGTAAATTTCTCTGTATTGCTCTTGTCCTCCCATATCCCAGAATATTGTGTTATTCCTTAAGAAATTCATTTTGTGATATTCTACTCGAATAGTTGGTTTCAACTGAACAATATCTTTATGAAAATCGTATTTTTTATCTAACGCGGTCAATATTGAAGTCTTTCCTGCATTGTCCAATCCAGATATTATTACTTTTAAGAGATTTTCCATTGATTATGACTCATAAACGTTTTTTAGATTTAAATAAATAATAGACTTTACAAATTTAAATTTCTTCTAAGGATATACTATTTTATTCTACTGCCACGTAATATATTGTCTGTTATAATATCGAGATCCTACCTCAATATTACTCCCATATTTATAATTTCTTCTTTCCGTTAGAATCTTCTTAAAATGTGGTGATTTAATAGCCAAAGCCATGACATATAAATGATATTTATATTTTTTAAAGAAAATACTGTGATTTTACTTAACAATATAATATAATTCTGGAGGATGATAATATTGACAGAAGTTGAAAACCGTTTTTTGGAAAATTTAGAATACCAAATAAGCATGATAGAGAATACAGAAGATGTGTACAAAAAGATTCCCGTATTTACTGAACAGCTACAAGAATTCGATCATTCAGTTATGGATCTAAAGGCAAAATTTGAAAAAATACACCTTCGCGACAAGTATCAGATAATTATTACGGAATTAGAAGAACTTATTAAAAAATCCAAGACTGAATAATTATTTCTCCCTTTTTTGCTATTTTATTCCCCCATAATAGTACAATATATTTTTCTATTTCTTCCTTTTTCATCACATTCGATAAAAATAATCTGCTGCCAGGTACCAAGAATTAATTTATGGCTCTTAAATGGGAAAGTTTGAGATGTCTTGATTAAAAAACTTCTTAAATGGCCAGCACCATTGTAATCATGCCAAGTTTTGTGGTGTTCATAATTTTTGTCATAGGGAATAATTTTCTCCAGAAATGCTTTAATATCATGATTGACGAGTCCTGGTTCATATTCTACTGTAGAGATAGCACCAGTAGAACCCGCTACATGTACATTTACAATTCCATTTTTAATATTGCTGTTGTTTAGAATGGTTTGAACTTGATTGGTAATATTAATAACATCGCAATAAGCTTTAGTTCTAAGTTCAAAAGTTTGAATAGAAACAGTCATTTTACTTCTTTTTCTCACAAGTATTGATATTATTAATTTGGACTAATACAGAGTCGGGGAGGTTATTTTCATTTCCTCCTTCAAGAGCAATTATTTTAGTTAGGATTAGAAGCTCAATAAGATTGAAGCCTTTTATATTAGTCCAACCACTAGCTTCTCCAGTTTCAATACATATGAAATAAGGGGCATTTTTTAATTTAGGACATTTCTCATCCTTGCATTTTTCACAGATTTTTGGAGTATAATACACATTGCCATTTTTGATATAGATCCGAAATGTCCCGAATTGTTTATTAGGGATTTTAATCCAATTAACAGATTCATATTCAATATCTAATTCTAAATTCTGAATATACTCGTTGAGTAGTTCTGTATTTGCTAGTTGCTTTTGTTCTATATTTTCATTTTCTGGTTCATAATATTCATTACAGTCATCTGTGATAACAGAATGCCCGAATAAGGAATCGATTCGAATAAAATTTATAATATTTTCTTGTTCTACTTCTTTATCGGTAATTTTCTTCAAATAAATTGTAGAGATCTGATCAAAAAGATCATTTGAGTCAGAGATTTCAAAGGTTTCGATGTAATTTTCGTAAACAAAATTCCTATAGATTTCAGTATTCAAATCAATATTCATAATCTCTTTTTTTGTTCGGTCTTCTAGAATAATACAAAAAATAAGCGAGGCTTCCGGTAATCTTGCATGGATTTCCTCAAAATATTGCATAATTTGACCGACTTTTGTGTCAGAAATAAATATAATAAGTGTATTTGCCCCAGAATAAAAGGTTGTTCGCAAAAAGGCTCGGTTTTGACTACAATCTATATTCCATAAGAGAAATTCAAATTTATTTGATTTATGAAAATATTCAATTTTACTAATATTGACACCAATATTCTCCTTGTTTTCAATCGGTAGGCAATTCGAACTCATTCTTTTTTGAAATTCATCTTTATAATTTTCCTGTCCCCCGAGGATACAGATCTTTTTCTTGATATTTGTGTGGACTGAATCCAGAGTATTAAAAGAGTGCAATTTGACTACCACTTTATAAAAGATTTTAGGTGGAATCTAATAAATAATAAATTTTTTTATGAATTTTAATTTAATCTTCTATAATGAGTGAACAATTAAAGATTTTTTTTAAAAAGATTCACGATCCAAAGAATAAAATTCCCTTGTACATCTCAATTATTATTCGCCCCGGCAAAAAACTCATGGGTATCAAAGTAAAAAAAGAAGTTGCAAACATCTTAAAAATTATAGCTCACGAAGAAAAACAAGCTGGATGGTTTGTTCATTCTATACATATACCCATTAAGAATTTAGGATTAGAAAACGGTTCAAAAGATAAGGAAATTCTCAATTATCTTACAGATCCATATAAAATCACAAGTAGTAAAGCTACGAGAGAATTTCTAGAGGATATTCTAAGAAAGTATCAAGGAATTTTACCAGAAAAAAAGAAACATTTCTTCAAAACCGAACGGTTTAAGAAAAAGAAGGAGTTTAAAGTTGGAGCCCAATTAAAAGGTTTTTGATTATAAAATCTAACCTCTTAGAGGCATTCCATTGAGATCAATAATTTCCTTTCTTTTTGGCTTTTGCTCGCGATAAGGATTTTTTAAATCCCTTATTTTTCTACCAAAGGTTAGATACCCCGTGTGTCCTATCATTCTTACCTGAGGACGTGTTGCATTTTTCTTTACTTGTATTTTTCTCTTAATTAACTCGTAAGTATTTACTTCTATAAATTCATTGTCTTGCAGAGCAAATGTTGTTTTCTTCACTTGTTCTATCGTAGGGGAGAAGGATACAATTGTTCCACTTTGCTTAAGATAATTTTTTGCGCGTGGTATTGCGTCCCAAGGTTCTGCAAGATCTAGTACAACGGAATCTACGTTTTCATAATTGAGGTCGTCAGTTATTATATTTCCATACTCAATTGACACAATATTTTCTAAATTTGCTTTTTCCACATTCTTTTTTGCTCTTTTCAGTGATTTTTCTCGGATATCAAAAGAATATATATGTCCATTTGGTTGAACATAATTTCCTAAAATACAGGTTAATGCTCCCGAACCACATCCTGCCTCAATTACAATGCTACCGGGTCCTATACCGGAGTAAATAATGATCATTCCTGTATCTTCAGGATAAATAATTTGAGTTTTACGGCTCATATGAAGAACATAATCAGAAGGTAAAGGTCTTAATACGTAGAATTTGTAACCCTGGGTTTCTAAAGGTTTTGAAAAAACTACTGTACCATATTCTTGACCTATTATATCATCAAACTCAATAATTCCTTTATGAGTATGGAAACTCCCTCCCGGTGTGGTGGGAACAATCCACCTTCTTCTATCATCAAGAATTAAAAAGATTAAATCATTTTCTTTTATTATATCTGAGGTCATTTTCAAATTAAGTTTTTAGTATCTCTAATATTTAAAAGACTTTAATTTTTTGCCAAAAAGCTTCCTTTTATTTATAAAATTGGTTACAAAAAATATATAAAACATATAAAATTGTCATACTTAAACACTTTCATTAAATTCCTTTTTATAAATACTACTTAAAGTAAATATTTATGAGTAGAAATAATTCTAAAGACTCGCGAAATTCTCAAACATCTTTTAGGGGAGCTCAACTCTTAATTGACGATTTACGGAAAAAGAGAGATGATCTTAACCAAAGAACTAAAACTTTTATTAATGAGCTACAAGAATTAGATGGAGAAATAAACAGTAACTTAAAAATCGCGAAAAATGATTATCGAAAGAAAAGAGATTACTGGAATAATAAAGTAAAAGCGTTAAAAGATAAAAAATTGGAATATAAGGTATTATTAGACAAATTATTCAAGGAAAAGAATGAGATTCATAAATCTAGTAAAACATCAGATAAAGTAATCTCAATCAAACAAGTTGAACGGAAAATCGACAATTTAGAAAGAATGATAGAAACTGAAAACCTTGATATGACAGAAGAAAATGCTATCATTGATAAGATCAGAGAACTCGCAGAATCAAAACATAATTTTCTAGCTGAACAAGAAAATGATGAACTCTTTAAACTTGAAAGAAAGATTGAAATAGTGAAAATAAATCTTAACAAAATCTATGAACAATTAAACAAATGGTCCGATAAATCTCAAGAAAACCACGCAAAAATGTTAAAACTCTTCCAACAAGTAGATGTGTTAAGAGAAAGGAAGAGAGCAATGGAAGAAGAATTAATTGAGAACAAAAAAGCTGCCGATCGCTATCACGAACAATACCTACAAGTTTTGAACCAAAACAAGAGAATGTCAAAAGGCAGAAAGCCTTATCACACAAATAAAAAACCGCAGAAAAAAGTTGTGCGCTACCAGAAGAAAAATGAAATGATTGAGAAGATGAAGCAAGATAAACTAGCTGAAGCGTTAGAAAAACAAAAAGCGGGGAAGAAATTGAATTTATTTGAAGCACGTCTAATCCTCGAGAAGACCGAAAGATAAATTCAAGTTACTGCTTTAGAAACCTCTACACCTTTATCAGACTTATTACTTATCACAAATCTATTTCTATTTACATAAAAATGGGATTTTGCCCGTTTAAAGGAAAAACCTTTACGGTATGTCATAATGTTTAAAAAAATTGAAGAGTTATTTGTTTAGTAACCTCTAAAACTTAAGTAGGATATGATTGAATTTGAGGAAAAAGGTAGAAGAGATACGAGAGATTTTAGTTAACCACCATGATTGGTTTAAAAAAGCTATTCCTTTAATAGCATCAGAAAACATAACAAGCCCGGCAGTTGATGAAGCGTGTGCTTGCGATTTTTCACATCGTTATGCAGAGGGATGGTCAGGGCAAAGAGTTTACGCAGGTTGCAGTTTTATAGATGAAATTGAAGATATATGTATGGAGCTTGCAAAAGAATATTTTACCTGTATTCATGCCGATGTACGTCCCATTTCTGGAGTAGTGGCAAATTTAACGATGTACAATGCATTTACATCAGATAATAATGGAAAAATGTGTTGCATGTCTATAGTTAGGGGGGGTCATATCTCTCATGGTCCCAGGTTTGCTAAAAGTGGAAGGGAAATATTTGGTACAGCTGGAACTACAAGAGGGATAAATGTTGAATATTTGGCCTTCGATAATGATGAAATGAACTTAGATATAGACGCTTCAGCTAAAATTATAAGAGAATTTAAACCTGAATTAGTTCTTTTTGGTGGTTCATTATTTCTATTCCCTCATCCAGTTAAAGAACTAGGGGAAGTTGCACGAGAAGTGGGTGCGAATATAGGTTACGATGCTGCTCACGTTTCAGGATTAATAGGTTCTGGATATTTCCAAGATCCTTTAAGAGAAGGGGTAGATGTGATGACTATGAGCACTCACAAAACACTTCCAGGGCCACAACATGGAACATTAGTTTCAAATAGAGAGGATTTAATTGAAACGTTAAGATCATGTGCTTTTCCAGCGTTATTATCCAATCATCATCTCCATAATGTAGCAGGGTTAGCAATAGCTTTTGCAGAAATGTTGGAATTTGGTAAAGAATACCATAAAAATGTTATTGATAATGCAAAATCACTTGGTGAAGCTTTGTATGATCAAGGTTTGAATGTGTTGATGGAACATAAGGGTTTTACAGAATCACACCAGATTGTTGTAGATATTACTAACTTCCAAAAAACTATTGGTTTAGGAGGTGATATCGAAAAATTGTTAGAAAGAGCTAATATTATCCTCAATCGAAATCTTTTACCCTACGATATTGCTGAAGGAAGACATTACCAAAATCCGGGAGGGTTGAGAATTGGAACTTCAGAAGTCACCCGTTTAGGGATGGGAAAAAGTGAAATGATCGACCTTGCTGAGTTCTTTAAAAAATTATTAATCGATAAAAAAAATCCTGAAGATGTGAAAAAAGAAGTCTCTGAGTTTAGAAAAGAATTTCAAGAGATTAAATACTGTTTCCAATCCCCTAACAGGGCATATGAGTATTTTAAGTTTTATTGATAGTTACTTAATCTTCTATCAACTCATCCAATCCTTTATACTTACTTCCCACAGTTATACCAAATAATAACAATAAAACTTATCTTATATGACAAATTTAGGTCCATATTCATATTTGCTATCAATTAACTTTTTTTATACTACCATGGTTATTGAAATTCTTGAGAAAAATGACCATAAACTCATGTTTGTGGTAGATAATATATCTCTGGAAATGGTTAATGCGATTAGGAGAATCATTCTTTCGGAGATTCCAGTCATGGCTGTAGATGAAGTCATTGTTTTAAAGAATGACAGTCCTCTATACGATGAAATCATTAGTCACCGACTAGGTATGATTCCTCTAAAAACAGATCTAAAAGCTTATAAACTACCTCGTGAATGCGATTGCGGGGGATTTGGATGTGCTCTTTGTCAAGTATCATTAACTTGTGAAGTAATTAATACATCAAATAGTCCTATCGAAATCTTTTCAGGGGATCTAAAATCAAATGATCCCGAAATAATGCCGGTTGATCCTAATATACTGATTGTTAAAATTGATAAGAATAATCAGCTAATTCTAGAAGCTTATGCAATATTAGGTCTTGCAAAGGATCACGTTAAATGGCAGGCGGTTTCAAATATTTTTTATAGAGATTATCCCGTGATTGAATTTGATAATAGTAAGTGTGCCAATTGTTCAGATAAATGCGTAGTATCACGAATGTGTCCCGAAAAACTCTATGATTTCTCCGATGGAAAAAGTCCCAAACTTTTAGAAGGTTATTGGAACACTTGTACTATATGCAAATCATGCGAAAGAGATTGTCCGGAGGAAGCCATTAAAGTAGATACGAAAGATGATACATATATTGTTTCTATTGAAAGTGACGGAGTCTTACCGTTTGAAACAATAATTGAAAAGGTTTTCGAAATCTTCTTAGAAAAAATTGATGAATTTGTTGAAAAACTTGAAGCT
Organism: Promethearchaeota archaeon; assembly: GCA_016839845.1. The sequence goes on along the minus strand of JAEOTL010000336.1, from coordinate 836 downwards.
CTCGAGCTAGAATCATAAAATTACAAAAAATTATTATACCATTAAATATTTAGGAGATTAATTCTACCGTACTAAAATTGAAGGAGCCTTTAAAATGAGCCATCGGGTCACAGGTCCATCTAACTATTATCATCGGAAATTAATACGAGATTTATGGAAAACCAAGATTAAAATTTGGCGTAAAATCTCCAAAAAATTAAGTAGCCCTAGAAAAAACAGAGTCGCCCCAAATCTTTACCGGATTAATAAAAAAACAAAAGAAAATGATGTAATTATCGTACCTGGTAAAGTATTAGGAATGGGGGATTTAGATCATGCTTTGACCATCGCTTGTCTAGAATGTTCTAAATCTGCTCGTCAAAAAATAGAATCCTCGGGGAGCAAATTACTTTCAATTGAAGAACTATTAGAACAGAACCCAAAAGGAATGGGAGTAAAAGTTTTCTATTAATAAAATGTATGGAGTGCGTTGTGATTATGGGTATAGAATACAAATTGATAGATGCAACGAATAAAATCTTAGGGCGGCTTTGTAGCCAGATTGCGAAAAAGGCGTTATTAGGTGAAAATATTGTAATAATTAATGCCAAAGATGCAATAATTAGTGGTACTAAAAGTGATATTCATGATAGGTATTTAGCAAAGCTAAATATTTCAACTGCTACTAATCCTCTAAGAGGCCCATTTCACGAAAGAAGACCAGATACATTCATGAGAAGGATTATAAAGCAAATGCTTCCAAGAAAGAAGGTTCGTGGAAAAGAAGCTCTTAAAAGGGTCCATGTATATATTTCAGATATTCCTGAACGATTTAAGAAGAGATATCAGACATTAGT
>JAEOTL010000335.1 GCA_016839845.1 Promethearchaeota archaeon | reverse complement strand
ATTATACATTGGTACAACATTCGGTAGTGAATCAACCTCATCTACAATACACGCTTCTGCTCGCAGGCAATGGCGTCTATGAATAAGATAAACTTTTTGTGCAACACCTGAAAGATAAATAACTTCTAACCCAGCAGCATTACTACCACCAACTGTGGCTACTACTTGATCTCTGAATAAAGGACCATCACAAGTAGCACAATATGATAAACCATGTCCTACTAATTCAAACTCATTGGGTAACCCTAGTGTTAGATGTTTTGAACCCGTTGCAATTATAATCGCTTTAGCTTTTGTTTTTCCTTCATAAGTAGCAATAGTCATTTCTTCTGGATTTATTTCAGAAACTTCATTAAAAAAGAATGAAGTTCCATAACTTTCAGCTTGTTCCCTCATTTTTTCCGTTAGTTCAAGACCATTTATACTTGCGAATCCAGGATAATTTTCAATTTTGGGAGCAGTTCCAGCTAAGCCTCCAAAACCCTTACCTTCATAAAGAGCTGTCTTAAGACCCATTCTTCCACTATAAATCGCGGCTGTTAATCCTGCAGGTCCACCCCCAATAATAATAAGGTCGAATTGATTTATATTAGACAATTTCAAACTCCAAATATTTGTGATTTTATTCAACTACACTCTTTATAATCTGAAAAGTTGTTTAAATTTTATTCATTTATTTTATTCCTTCTTTAATTGACGGAGATATTTACACGCACTTATTCCCGCTCTTGCACCTTCTGCTGTAGCAAAAACTACTTGAAATATACCCCCAGTACAATCACCAGCAGCATAAACACCATCAATATTTGTTTTTTGATCTTCATCTGTTTTAATATTTCCCATATCATCTAATTCTACTCCTGCTTTTTTGAATATTGAATTAGAGGAGATATGTGATAATATAAACAAGCAACTTAATTCAAATTCAGTTATTTCTTCCGTGTCTTCTTTTTCAGTATTAGCAGGCTTGCATATTATTTTTTCAATTATACCTTCCGAATCAGGAACTGCTTCGATTACCTCCATATTTTCAATGACTTTTATTCCCGCCTCTTTTACTTGATAAATCATTTCAGGTAATTGATCTTCTCCCACATCTGTTATGATTCCTACAATACATCCCATTTGCTGAAGAATTAATGCATCTTCTAACATTTCTTCATCTTTTCCATATAGATAAACAACTTTATCTTTGTATAGTGGACCATCACTTAACGCACTATAGGAAATTCCATATCTTATTAATTTGTCCTCTCCTTTTATTATTTCTTTTCGAGTTCCTCTACCAGAAGCAATAATAACAACATCAGAGGTTATGTTAGCTGTTCTGGTTAAAGTTCTATTTACTCCCATTCCAAGCATTAGTGAGATCACATCATTTTTGATAATTCTGATATTTTCTGAATAACTCTCTGCATGAGCTCTAAATTTTTCTAACAAATGTTTTCCTTTAATATCATTTTCTCCTGGCCAATTTTGTATTTCTTTTGCTCTTGCTAATGAGGATATCTCTTTACCTTCTAGAATTATAGCATCTCTATTTGCACGAGCACAATAAATACCCGCACTCAACCCTGCTGGACCACTACCAATAATTAACACTTCGCATTTAAATTCATCCATTTTTATTCCCTAGGAATGATAACCATTAATCGTTTAATTTTCTTTCTTAATCGCCCAAAAATAATTTCCTCTCTCTCTAACAAGTTCAGAATGTTTAAAAGGTGTGGTGTTAATAAATTCCTTAAAGCTTTTTTCATCGTAGAACTTTGCGAATTTTGCTTCAAGAAATTTATGCATAACATCAAAAAGCTGGAATCCCTCTTTAGGAGAAAAAGTATCAGGAATCATAGATTCTCCCACGATTAAAATTCCATCATCTTTCAATAAAGAATGTAAGTCTTCGAATACATTCCTTCTATATTCTTCATCATGGTCCATTTCATGAAGCACTTGATTTAACATAATTAAATCAAACTTATCAGCACTACTTTTAGCAAATTCATTTACTGCTTGATCGACAATGTTAACTCTATCATTCAAATTATGTTTTCCAATTAAATTTCTGGCATAATTTAAGTATCGAGAATTGATATCAATTCCAATAAATTGAGCTTTTTTATATTTCTCTGCCCAGTTTTTCAGATTGAAACCATACCCACATCCAACTTCGAGAATCTTACCTTCTTTTCGCAATCGTCTATACAAATCTTTAAAATATTTTGAAAATAATCCCTCAATTATGATACCCCAGTTGGCACTATTACGATGTCCATCAATCATTATTTCTTCTGATATTTCATCTTCTTCTAATTTCTCCCCTGTTTTAAAAAGATCAATTATTACTTCCTGAAGTGGAGCAAAATTATAAAATAGACTCATGATAGAACCAACATAGAACATGTGATCTTTATTAATAAGTAGATTAAAGACATGAGGTGCTGTTCTCACAGTTCTTTTCTCGGCATCTTCAATTTCAAAAATTCCACAATCAAGTGCTAAATGAATCCAAGAGTCTAGATAATCTAGATCTAAATTAAGTTTATCAGAAAGTTCTTCTAAAGTAAATGAAACTGAGGAAACCGAAGTCATCTCAGCTAAACTCTTAGCTTTTGCTTCAAGGTAATCAAGAATCCCTAATTTCTTGGCTAAACCAAAGGAAATGATTGTATTAAAACCATAAAATCCTTTTATTAGAAATTTTTTCATCTGGTCTCTCATCTTTATTTCTTTTCCATTTTGATCTTGGCTCATAATTAAACTTCACCTTGATTTCTTTTCATACTTTTTAATTACTAGTTATTTATTTCAATTTATAATAATTTATTTTTTACTTATAAATTGAATGAATATGAGACATTAGTATGATTATCATTTTTCATACTTTATTACATAAAAAAGAAGATTAAGGAAATTAATCCTAAAGTAAT
>JAEOTL010000334.1 GCA_016839845.1 Promethearchaeota archaeon | reverse complement strand
GAATTTTCTAATGCTTTTTGCAAGGCGTATCTATATTCATAATATCCCGGAGCTGTTCCTTCCTCTCTTTTTACAACATTAGGGGTTGTGACAGGATCAATTCCTTTAACTGTTGAAATATCACCTAAATTAATATGATGTTTAAGGGGTGGTAAAAAATTGTCAATTGATTCTTGAGGTTCTAACTTTACCGGCATTGCTGTGTGTGAGAGGATGTAACCATCATAAGCACATACGACGGGTAAAAAGGATCGTGAATCTTCAGCAATTTTAAATGCCTGAAGGTTGGTATCGTAAATTTCTTGATTATTTTCACAGAACAGTTGAATCCATCCAACATCTCTAATTGTAACGAAATCTTGGTGGTCTGTCCACACCGACCATGGGGCACCTAAGCTCCTAGTTGCTAAATTAAGAACTATTGGTAATCTATTTCCTGCAGCCCATGGAAGCATTTCATACATTAATTCTAAACCATGTGCTGAAGTCGCAGTACCCACTCGTGATCCTGTGGCAGAAGCAGCACAAAGAACTGCCATAGCACTATGCTCTGATTCAACCATCACGAATCTTGCCTTAAGTGAACCATCTGCTACGAATTCTGCAATTTTCTCAACTACAGGACTCTGAGGAGTAATGGGGTAAGCAGAAACGACACCTACCCTTGCTTGCCTAAAAGCATGAGCAGCAGCATGATTTCCCGTAAGAATCATGATGTCAGCTTTAGAAGTTGCATTCTTGTTCTCAGAAATCGTTAAGTTTCTTTCACCTCCACCAGTGATATAGCTTTAACAGGACATTCCTCCATACATATACCGCATCCTTTACAGTAATTGTTATCTATATGGGGGGGGATGGTTTTTGTAATAACCCCTTCGGGGCAAAATAACCAGCAATTAAAACAACTTGGCTTCCCAGATTTTACTGGGATACACTTTTTCAAATCAATGACTGGTTTTTTTGAGCTCCATGTTCCAGTTTGACCAGCTTCACCTTTTACAGGTTTTTGCACAGAGCCCAAGATTCTACGATAATCTTCTTTTGAATCTGTCATTTTATCAACTAAAGGAAAATTCTAGTACTAAATCAAACGTAAGTAAATTTTTAATTCTTATCATTTCCAATATTAGCAGAAAATAGTTGGTCTCATTTAATCAATAAGTGAAATTGCTCGATGGGATACTCCTTTTTAAATTAAAATTAAATACTTGCTACTTCATTAATCCCATAATACTTTTTATCGAATCTTAGGGATTTATTCGATTCATTTTAACAACATGGAAGGAAACAAAATTGGGGATATCAGAAAAAAACCTCTTACGAAAATATGAAAGCATTATAAAAAATATGAAGGAAGGGTATTATGAGGTTGATTTAAAGGGTAATTTTGTTTATGCCAACGATGCTTTATGTTCTTTTCTCGGTTACACGAGGGAAGAATTGATGGGAAAGCCCTATGAAATTGTCACCGATACTGGCACTACCACTCTTGTTTATAATACGTATAACAAAGTTTTCCAAACAGAGGTTCAACAAAATATATTTCAGTTTGAAATAAGAAGGAAAAATGGGGAAAAGGCTTTTTTTGAAACTTCTGTGTACCTTAGACATAATTCAAAAGGTCAAAAAATTGGGTTTTATGGTATTGTTCGAGACATTACAAAACGGAAAAAAGAAGAAGACTTGGAAGAAAAATTTAGGAATGAATTAACTCAAAAAGTGAAAGCAAGTACAAAGAAACTAGAAGAATCCCAAGAGAAATACGGTAACCTTTTTCATCATTCTAATGACGCGATTTTCTTGCATGATCTTGATGGTAATATTATTGACGTTAATCAAAAAGTATTGGAATTATTTGGATACACGAAAGATGAGATTTTATCGCTTAAAATACCTGAACTTCATCCAATAAGCGAACACGCGGAATCAAAGAAGGCGTTTGAAGAAATATCTATAAAAGGATATATTAGGCGAGAATTGAATTTTAAAAAGAAAAACGGGGAAATATTTCCGGCTGAAGTTTCTTCGAGCCTTTTTACCATTGGTGAAAATAAAGTAATCCAGGGAATCGTTCGGGATATAACTATTCGTAAACAATCTGAAGAAAAACTTAGAGATTCTGAGATAAAATATCGT
>JAEOTL010000333.1 GCA_016839845.1 Promethearchaeota archaeon | reverse complement strand
GATTTTGGAATAACACTCATATTCTCTGCATTATAAGTTGGGTCATTCAAAATGGGATTAGTCTCATCGACAGAAAGTTTTGGCATAAAACTTAAGAGTAATATTAAAGCAAAGATCGCTGAAATCCCGTTAATAGTAAATGATCCGCCAATTTTATCTATATCATCCCGGTTGATAGCAAGGTTGGCAAGGAACATACATATAAACACATTTCTATCAAAATCCTCTGAAACGTAAGCATATCCTAATTCATCGTCAACAATTAAATACTTTTCTTTGAGAATATCAATAATCTCATCCGGGAACGTATAAAAGGTATATATTTTTTCTTCACTTCTCCTGATATCCTTTTCAATTCGAAGTTCCCTTGAGGTGAGACCAAATAAATTCACTAATTCCTCAAGTTGTTTCTTAACGTAATGACGAGGTTTATTAGGATCCCCAAACATCGCATAAAATTGGTGATCAACAATTTGGAAATCATTTCTTTTACTGAAGGCTTCCACCATTCTATCTATAATTGGTCCTTGGGCATCAGAGGCAATTATTTTTGCTTTTGAAGTCACAAATCCGTTTAGCAATTCATTTATGATGAAATCTTGTTCATGAGTTCTTGATTTTAATATTTTCTCAAATGCACTTGAGAAGGATTTAGTATTGGGGAAAAAGGCATTTTGAATTTTTTCATTTATTGATTTTATAAAGATATCACCGTTATTTTTTGGGAAATGGAGTTTCATATTGGATAATCTTTGGATTAATGCTTCTTTAGCGCCTGGAATATTCTCGACATCTCTTTTTTGCAGTTCTTCTATTGCTTTTTCAAGTCCATCTTCAAAATTTTTTAATAACATCTCCCATGTAGTATTTTTGACATCTTCCATAGTTAATCCTCGCTATTATTGTTGTATCTCCCAGTTTAACTCTATTGCAGCTTTCTTGAGAGCTGTTAGTAATGGTTTGATAAGCTTTTTATCGTAAATGTTTGGTGAAGAGATTCCTCTCTGAGTTTTCCACCCCAATTGCGAGCTTTCTCCCATTTCTCTTTGCCCATATTTTAACATATTGGTGAGGTCTCGTACCCACCAATAAAACCTTAACCATTTTCTATTTGGGTTGTCTTTTGAGTAAATCACTACTAGTGCCTTCCACTCTCCCATCAACCACTTCACAGTAATCCCACTTACTGGCAAATAGAAGTTAATTGGAAAATTACCATGAAATCGTAAATCGAGATCTGAGGGTTCAATATTGAAAATTGGTTGGTTGTACCCCTCTAATATAACAATTTCCCCACAATGTTGGCACTCATAATGAGATTTCGTTTTATCCATTTTTTTACCGCATTTCGGGCAGGTTTTATTTTCGAGTATTCGATATTTGATGATATCCAAATTTTTTTCTTTTTCTAGATCTTCACTTGTCTTGGGAGTTTTACCGCCATATTGCCCACCCCAACTCCATAAATCATCAAATGATTCCTCAATCTTCTCCAAAGAAGCAATAATATTATTAAGTACATACCTGTCAAATATTTTTAACATCCCGGCGTGTTGAGAATTTTTCCACCATGATAACCTAACATATTTTTCTTCTTTCAAATATGCACTATGACAAATTAATACTGCAAGTAGTCGAGTTTCTGTTTTGTTAATGATTATCCCTTTCTCACAAATTTCAAATTTCTTGTTTAAACTTGCTTTGGTATGAAAATATTCACCATCTTGAAATGTTCCCTCTTCTATACTTTTTTTTTCCAGAATTTCAGCCTCTTCATCCTTCTGTTTCACAATTTTTCTACATTGAGGACATTGGAATATTCCAGCTACTAAAGACTCCATTGTAATGTTACAAACGGGACACTCCACCACTATTCTTCACTCTCCGTTATTATCAATCTTTCAAAATCTATATTTAGTAATTTTAATTCTTTTCTGGTTAATTTTGATACGTCATCATTAATAGTCATTAGCTCCTTCCTTAATTCTATTAAAGATTTTTGTATAACATCTAAAACATCATCTTCATTGTAGGTAATCTTTTCAATGAATTCGAGATATTTGTATCGCTTTGTCTTGCCCGAATAATAAGATCTTATATCAAGCAGTCTCTTTTCGATCGATTCCATTGAATATCGATATTGTAGTAAAGATAAAAGGCTTGATTTCCACTTTATAAGTAGTTTATTTTCTTTGGCAAGTTTATCATAATTAAACTTATCAGAAAGGTCTACGTCTTGTTCCTTTAAATATTTGAATATTTCCTTGCTTTCTTCCAATGCTTGATTAATCTTTTTAACCACCGATTTTGTATTTAAAATTGGGTCAAAAATCTTAATAAATTCGTTGATTTTTTCTTTAATTTCCCCAAATCGTTTATACACTCCTTCTATAGTTATTTCAATCTTAATTGCTTGATAGATATTCCCAAATTGATCTAATATATAGTATAAGTCATCCGATAAAGTATAATCATGCTCCCCAATTTCAAAGATCAAAGGGTGAATCTCACTACTTTTTTCACATCTTACTCCTTTTAATCTAGTGAGAGCTAAATTGAAGTTCCTACGTGTCAAAAACTTAAATTTCTTATTGATTATTAAAAAGAGGGTATCGTCTGGAACAGATATTGTATCCTGCTCTATGGTAATTGTCTCTTCCCCTAATCTTAAAATGAAATCATCCTCTTTTTGATTGAACTCTCTTTCACTTCGTATATTTTTTACTAATCCTAAATCTATATAAATTCCAGTGAAATCCTCATCCCAAGAATTAACAACATTGCTTTTAAAAATCTCATCTAAATTTAGAATTCTATTATAAGACTCTACAAGATTTTCATCGCTTAAGTCTTTAAATAAATCATTTCGGATAACGTATAAAAATAGGATGATATATTTCATATCAACATCATCCATAATTGTATCGATTAACTTCGAATCCTCCTCTAAGGTTAAACTCGTATGTGCCATACCTAAAATCCACTCACTAATTTTTAAACAATGAAAACTATTTAGTAAAAAAGAGTATTTTAACTAATTAAGCATTCCTAAAAAATTTTACTAAAATCCTTTAGCAGTTTATACGTAAAAGCAAAAATTTTTAGTTCTTGGTGTTATTTATTAACTTAGAAAATTTGATTTGATTTTCCTAATTAAAATCATTTTTGGAGATTACCAATATGGGACGTCGTAAAAGAAAACAAGTAGCACCTAAACGCGTTAAAAGAGTACCCAAAATTTTTACTTGCCCGGATTGTGGTGAAAAGAGCGTAAAAGTTACTGATATTAAGAAAAAAGGTGCTTTTGCAACCGTGAAATGCGGAAATTGTGGATTAACAAAGCAAGTATTAGTGAATTCAATCTCAGAGCCAGTTGATGCATTTGGGGATTTTATTGATGTGTTTTATGCTGATCAAGAGCTTCAAAGGTTAGAAAAACGAATGCAGAAGTTAAAAGAAGACAATGAATGGGGAGAACTGGCGTTATCATACTCTATATTATCTGATCTTTGTAAAACTAAAGCTGCTCTCTTACTGGAAGAAGAAAACATAAATATGGAAGAAGTTAACGATTGGAAGTTAAAAGCTGAACAATATAAAAGATTAGAAAAGGATGCTCTATTAAAACTTGAAACTGATGAGTTAGAAAGAGGAGTTAGAACAGATGAGGAGTCTTTATTTGCTGAGAGTGATACAAAAATAAAGAAAGAACGAAAAATTGATGATATTTTTGATGATCCTGGATTTTTAGAGTTTTGAATTTAAGATTTTTCCCAATATTGAAGAACTATCTGATCTTATATAAAAATTCAAGGATGCATCCAAAATAAAATAAACTTTTATTTACT
>JAEOTL010000332.1 GCA_016839845.1 Promethearchaeota archaeon | reverse complement strand
TTCATTTCTAGGAATGATTTGATATGTTTTTTTTATTTATTTGCTCGATAATTTCAAATATTTCATTCAAATTTAATATTTCAAAATTTGGTTTAAACTCCCCTTTTTCTATGAGGGTAGAATTTAGAGAATCATATTTCCCCCCCCTATTAATATATACAGTGTGAATGTTACTTAAATTCGCCGGATGGATATCCATATCGATTCTGTTCCCAATGTATATTGTTTCTTTTCCTTTTACGCCAAATTTCTTCAACCCGTATTTAAACAGCTCTGGATTAGGTTTCCTAATTCCAATCTCATCTGATATAATGATTAGATCAAAAAAATTATCAATTCCTAGCCTTAAGATCTTTTCATATTGTTTTATTGGAATCCCATCTGTAATAACGGCTGTTTTTACGGAAAGTTGCATTAGCTTTTTTAAACACCCTTCCACATCATCGTATAATTTAATTGATCTGACTTTTTCTTCATGGTAAGCCATAACTGCTGCTGCTATATATTTGTATTGTTCGTTGTAAGAGACTTTTTCTCCCCTATCTTTCATTTGATTTAATCTTCGTATAAAAAAATCATAGTGTTTGGAAGAATTTGAACCATACTCTTGGACTATTTCCTTAATTATTTTAACTGCTTCCTGTCTATCAATCTCTAAGCCCAAATTCATCATAGCTTCTATTCCTTTAATGCGGGCTCTCTCGGATAATCCACTAGAGTCAAATAAACAATCATCCAAATCAAACCCAACTAGTTTTATGGTAGACATTGTTTGAGTCGGTTTTTAACCTATGTGTATTAAATTCATGTAAGATAAGTACTTGTTTTAATTGTCTAATGATATTAGAGGTAGAGTTAAGATAAATTTATTTATCTTTAATAATATATAATCTTTAATATTAGGTTATTTTCGGTTTAACTTAAAAATATTGCTATTCCGTGGAATAGATATCAAAAACGCAGTGGAGATTCATTAATTGATAACAACCGTAGCATTGTCGTATTTTCATCGTAAAATAGGGCCGTCGGTATTTTATTCGCACCCAAAAAACGTCTTAGATAAGGAACTATCGGGTAAAATTGCTAATATTATGGATTTGTATAATGAAGGGTTCTTTACCCATTCTTTTGAGAATTTAAAATCGATGAATTATTATTTTGAAATCCACTCTGACTGGGCTCGTGGTAATAAAGAAATGCTTATGGTTTCTACAATTTTGGATCAACAAGTATCCCCAGAGCTTGAAGAAGAAATATCTGATTTATGTATTGAATTCTCAGAACGTCTTCAAGCAAATGAAGAAATATTCACGGCATTTTATATTAATGACATCAATTACCATGAAGATGATAGAGATACAATTATCAAAAATGAATCTTTAATCAAAGAATGGTTAAAGACAACCTATTGGCATATTATTGAAGTTATTAGGGAGAAGACAGAAGAAGAAAAAATTGCAATCTTATTAAATGAAAACCATATGTTTGAAACTTTAGAACGATTATCAAAGGGTCCTGTATCCTTAGAATGGTTAAGGGAATGGTTTATTGAAAATTTCCCTGACAAAGATTTTGACTACATAATAGAGACTTTGGTTGAGAGACAATTTATATTTATTAACCAAATTGGTTTAGTGGAAAAGTATGTACTTCTATTAAAAGAAGTAAATGCTGAAAGAATTCCCCCAGATAGTGTAATAGAATATATCGATGATAAACCAGAACTAATTGATTTACTTTTACCAAAAGTCCAAGAATATTACAGTGAGTATGAAAAAAAAACTGAGGAAGAATTGAAGAAGGATACCTTGGTATTATTTAAAATAATGGCTGATCCTAAAAAGTATAATGTTCTTTCTGAATTAAGAAATGGTTTAATTTCAAAAGATAAATTGCCAAAATTAGTGTCTAAAAAAACTCTTGATTCATTAATGGAAATTATCGAGTTTCTTAAAAAATACAACGTTATAGAGGAAATAAATTATAATAACGAAACCTATATTGTTTTAAAAACGAACTTACAAATAACTACTGCTTTTCCAGAATGGATGAGGAAATTGTTACCAAAAGAACCTGATCGCGAGGATCGAGGTTCTTAACAAAAATATTATTCGAATATAATTAGAAACTTAAAAAACGGTTTAATTATGCAAAATGGGGAAGAATCTAAGGAAGATCTTAAAATTCTTTTAGGTTACATGGGAATTGAAATTCTTTTAGCTATTGATAAGGGTGCCAAGAATTATGAGACTATAAAATTATTCTCTGGGTTACCACTTTCTTGTGTTAAAGGGAGAATTCCGGTATTATTAGAATTAAATTTAATTAGAATAGAGAAAAAGGAACATTTTTTAACTCAAAAAGGGTTGGAATTTAAACAAAAATTAGAGGGTTTTCCTAAAGAATAGTTTTTTCTATTGTTAGTTGTTTATAAGAGAACAAATCAGTTTGGGGCGACAAGAATCATTACTAAGAGCATTAGTTCTTGTTGTCATAAGTTCATCATTTTTCTTCTCGTTAAACATGATTGTGATACTCAATATTACCGACTTCAGATTGTCTTTTTTTTTCCTCTTTCTGTTTTTTTAAATTTCGATATTTGTGTTCATAATATCCAGGGGGCTTATATCCTCCATGTTTACTTATAAATCTATTTAACCCGCCCTCTTCTGAGATTTCTTCTTTAATAGCGAGATAATCGGGATTAGTTATTTCTCTTCTTTTCAATAAAAAATCTAAAATACTTATGGCTTCCTCTTTGGTTGAACATCTTCTTATAAAATCTATTGCTCCAGGATACATTAATTCATTAGGTATGGGGTCAGTACGATTCGTCGAAGGGGGATTAAGGTCACTTTCAATTGATTCTATTTTGATCTTCTTCTTATTTCCAGTGATTTCTTCTAAGAGTGTGGGAAAATATTCATTGAATTGATTTTTTTTATAAGATATTGTTAAACCATTTTCTTTGGTTATAAGAGCTTCAGATTCCTTGTTATTATTCTTTTTCTTTTCTTCCATCTAACAATTCTAATAGCATAAAATTTTTGATTAAAGAATAATTAACGTATGTAATAAAATTATTGGTTAGTAAGTAAAATGAAAGTTCTTGTCGCAGATAGAATTCATGATGATGGTATTAAAATACTGAAAGAAAGTGGATTTGAAGTTGTACAAAACTATCAAATTGAGGAAGAGGAATTAAAAGAAGAAATTGAGAAATATACAGCTGTAATCGTTCGCTCCCGAACAAAGATCAGCGCTGAAATCTTAGAATGCGCAAGGAATCTTAAAGTAATAGGAAGAGCCGGTGTGGGTTTGGATAATATTGATTTAGAGAAAGCAGAAGAGTTAAATGTTACAGTTTTTAATACACCAAACGCACCATCTGTTTCAGTGGCAGAATTAACGCTAGGATTATTATTAAGTTTAGTGAGATATATTTCAAAAGCTGATGAGACAATGCATTGTGGAAATTGGAATAAGAGTGATTATATGGGAACAACCCTTAAAAGTAAGAAAATAGGTTTGATAGGTTTTGGAAATATTGGTCATGAGGTAGCAACAAGATGTAAGGCTTTTGAAATGGAAATAGGAGTTTATGACATTGCCCCCGATATAATTCAGGAAGCTAAAGAACTTGGATATACTGTTTTTAACACTATCGATGATTTAATTAAAGGGTCGCAAATTATAACTTTACACCTTCCTTCCACTGTAGAGACTGAAAATATAATAAATGAACGAAATTTGGGATTAATGGATGCAGATGACCTAATTATTAATACAGCAAGAGGAAATCTAATTGATGAGAAAGCATTATTAAAAGCATTAGAAGCGGGGGACATTGGGGGTGCTGCACTAGATGTGTATAGAGAGGAACCTCTAAATGATATGGAGATGTGTAATTGTGAAGAAAATTTGATTCTTACGCCGCATATTGGGAGTCAAACCAAAGAAACACAAATTCAAGCTAGTATTATGATTGCTAACAAAATAAAAAATTATTTGAAGAATTTATGATCAACACTTAATAACCATAAAAATAATAAAATATGTTCATTTTTATTTAACATTAGTAAGTGAGTATCGTATCATGGCTTATAAATATATTAAAGAGACATTTGAAAAACATGAAACAGGATACCAGTCCTCCCACTGGAATAGAGGAATTGAATACAGAAAAGGTAAAGCTATTCAAAGAGTGGAAAAACCGACAAAAATTCATCGCGCTAGGGAATTAGGATATAAAGCTAAACAAGGTTATGCCGTTATAAGAGTGAGAATAAGAAAAGGTGGAATGCATAAGGTAAGACCAAAACGGGGGAGGAAACCAAGAGCTTTAGGTGTTTCTAAATACACAACGGGGAAGAATTTACAATGGGTTGCTGAGGAACGAGTTCAAAGAAAATATCCAAACATGCAAATCTTAAATTCCTACAAAATTTATTCCGATGGTAAGCATTGGTATTATGAAGTTATCATAGTTGATCCAAACCACCCTGTTATTAAATCTGATCCAAAAATAAACTGGATCTGCGAATCTCAGCATAAAAAGAGAGTAACTCGAGGCCTAACTTCTGCTGGAAAAAGGGCTAGAGGTTTGCATAAGAAAGGATGGGGATCTGAAAAAACAAGGCCCAGCATTCGAGCAAATAAAGGGCGTGGGAAATAATACGATAATTTTTTCTCTTTAAAGAATTCACACTATTTAAAAACATTTCCTTTATTGGTTTTTTATAGATTACATTCAAAATCTACCTCAAAGCATTGATATTAGAATATAAACAGTTCTTAAAAAGAAAAGGTTGAACTTTAAGAACATAATTTTTAACTTTTTGATATCAATGATTCTAATAATTTATGGGAAGATAGATGGAATTTAATAAGAGACTTACAATCCTAGGTTTTTTTCTTACTTACTTTACATTGTCAATTTTTGAGTACTACTATCTTAATTCTATTCCTGTCTTCTATTTCAATGTTCTCAACGTTGATCGGACCTTATTAGGCTTTATGCAATTAATTGCATATACTTTTACGTTCTTTACCCCATTAACAGGATTTTTTTATGAGAAGCATGTTAGAAAAATGATCCACCGAAAAATTATTCTTATTACTTCAAATTGCGGCTTAGGTATGGGTTTTTTGATTTTTATTCTATTTAAAGAAATTCTTTTTCTATTCGTGTTGTTCTTAGTTATGTATCTTTATTCTGTATCAATGATAAGAACTATTATGATTAATTTTTTCCTAAATATTAGTAAACAGTCTGAAAGTATTAAAGACAGATTAATCTTTATTGTTAAAACATCTCGAATCTGTGGGTTCTTGGTCATCTCCCTATTTTTTAGGTTAAATTTTTTCAATTTATATTCAATCCAATTTTGGAACTTTTTCTTTGTAGGAGGATTGATTATCTCAATTTTCTTAATTGTAATCGTGATTATTGTATCAAAAAAATTACTATTTATTCTGTTTGAATATGAGCATAATGTTTCTGAGAAGGTTAACATGAAGAAAAAACAAAATCAAAGAAAGGAGAAAAAATTAATGGTCTCAATGTATATATCATACTTTCTTGGTTCGTCAGATGCTATCTTTATATTCCTATTTAGTTCTTGGATTTGGGATAAATTTGGTGAATCTCATTATATATTCTATAGTTCTATCTATTTTATTTTTATATTAGGAGAATTTCTTGGAAATTTTATTGCACAATTTTTATGCAAAAGATATGAAAAGAGGAAAATAATGTTTTCAGGATTAATTTTATATAATTTTCTAATGATTTCCCTCATATTTTCTAATTTTCCAATCGTTTTGATTCTAAAATTTTTACTCTTTTTTACGGCTAGTATTGCAAATTTTACCTATACATCTTTTACTGCGAGTTTAACAATAAATGAGAAATGGAAAACATTTAAATATCAACTTCTAAATACTTTTGGTTCTTTAGCATCAATAGTTTTTATTCCAATTGGTACTATGCTCTCAACTTTCATTGACTTTGAGGTGCTAGTAACTATTTCGAGTATTTTTTTCTTTATGGCATGTACCACAATTCTAACTACTTTCCTTCTTAAAGATGATAATCGAGGTGAAAAAATTGTGTTGGAACCAGCAATTAAATCTCTTTCTAAATTGGATACAAAACTTAGAAAATAATAAATTTAAGTTAGAAATGGTGGATTATAGCTTATTAATACTAAGCGTCATCCCACCATCTACTATGATATTCTGACCCGTCATATAGTCCGAAGCGGGTGAAGCAAGAAATAATGCGATGTCTGCAACTTGTTTAGGTTCTCCAATTGCATCCAATGGAATTTTTATATTTCTTAATTTAATCCATTCTCTGATAAAATCGGGATCGTTGTTGTAAATGGGAGTAAGAAAGATCCCAGGACAAATAGCATTCACAGTTATATTATTTGAGCCTAGTTCAAGGGCCCACAGTTTTGTAAAAGCAATAAGAGCAGCTTTACTTACACTATACATCCCAATAAAGGGATTTAACCCACTTTCTGTACCTGCACAAGAGGTTATATTTATAATTTTTCCAACAATAGGGGCGAATTTCTGTTTTCTCATTTTCTTGTAAAATGCTTTAGTAACATTCCATGCTCCTTTCACGTTTACATCCATAACCCTATCATAATCTGTAGTCTTAGTTTTAAGGGAAGAAGAGCCGCCTCTAATCCCGGCATTATTAACTATTAGAAAAACATTACTGAACTTTTGATAAACCTCTTTACTCATCTTGTTAACTTGTTCCTCATCAGAAATATCTGCTTCTACTAGTAGAATATCAACGCTGAACAACTTATTAATAATTTCTTTTGTTTCACTAATAGCTGATAAATTAATATCATTTAAAACTAAATCTGCCCCTTTACTTGCGAATGCAATCGCCATTTCACGTCCAAATCCACTACCAGCACCTGTAACTAGCACCACCTTTCCTTCTAGAAAATTATCTTTCATTATTTTATCTCTCTTGATGTATTTTTCTACAATAATATCTATTCTAACCCAAATAATCCTTTGTTTTTCTTATATTGAGCTAAAAATCTCATCGGGGTTGGAGTTTCAAACGCAATAGCAACATCTATCACTGCAGGTTTTCCAGAATCTATTGCTCTTTGTATTGCATTTCTTAACTCATCTGGATTTTCAATACGCTCTCCATAACACCCAAAACCTTTGGCAATATCAGAATAATCAATTAATGGGAAGTCTACATCACAATATCTTTTTTTGTAGGTCTTCTTTTGATTACTCTTAATCATTCCCCATGCACAATTATTCGCAATCAGAATGATTATTGGTAAGTTTAACCTTACAGCTGTTTCTAATTCTTGAATATTAAATAAAAAGCTTCCATCCCCAGTTAAACAAATAACTAATTTCTCTGGTTTTGCCATTTTAACAGCAATTGAATATGGAATTCCAACGCCTAAATGTCCCATTGAAATGGGGAAGAATGTCGATCTTGGTGAACGTGGTTTATGATTAATAAATTTGTACGAAAAAACTACAATATCACCACCATCCAAAATAATTTGTGCATCCTTAGGAATAAAATCAAATATCTCATATACGAGTCTTTCAGGTTTCATGGGTAATTTTTTAGATTCTAGTACCTTTAAATTAGAGTTTAACTGTGTTTCTCTAGTTTCTTGTAAATAGTCGTTCCATTCTGTCCATTCTGTCAATTTATTTTTTGGGAGGTTTTCTTCCATTTCAATTAATAATTGGTTGATGACCGCTTTACAATCGCCTATTATCCCAACTTTTATTGGCCTATTTTTCCCAATTTCTTTAGGATCAATATCTACTTGTATTATTTTTTGGTCTTGATTCCAAAGAGGTTGTGTCCCATAAAATATAGAATAATCCCATTTGCACCCAAATGATAACACCACATCTGCTTCAATAGCAGCTGTTCGGTATGAAGCATTGATTAAATATGAGTCTAAGAATGTTTTTTTATCACTCCCAATTGAGCCTATCCCATTAATAGTAGTCCCCACAGGGATTTTATAGGTTTCAGATAAAAGAGTTAGTTCATTTGAGGCTTCAGAGGCAATTACTCCTCCACCGGCTATGATCAACGGCTTTTTAGCGGTTTTTAAGATTCGAACTGCTGATTGTATATCTTCAGGGTTGCCATGTGATCTATTTATAGCTCGGTATTCATTAGGATTCAACACTTTTTTAATATCCTCTTCCCTTAATTTTCTCACCAACGCAGTTTCCCTAAATTCAAGATATACAGGACCTCTTCTCCCAGATAATGCGATTTTAATTGCTTTCTGAATAGCTCGAGGTATCTCTTCAGGTTCTTCTACTTGTATTTGGGCTTTAGTAATTGGTTTCATCAACGCAATTTGATCTATTCCACCTTGTAGAATACCCGTATCTTCAAACATCCTACCGATTTGAGCACCAATAGCTAACAATGGAATAGAGTCAGCATTCGCAGTGGCAATGGCAGGTACAAGATGAGTTACTCCCGGCCCAACAGTTCCTAAACAAACACCGATCTCTCCCGTTGCTCGAGCCCATGCATCGGCCATATGGCCACCAGCTTGTTCGTGTCTAACCATAACTGTATCAATCCCCTGTTCTCGGCCCCAACGCTCTACTGCATCATAAATCGTTAAAAGTTCGCCACCAACAAGACCAAATATTTTACTGACTCCTTCTCTAAGAAGACAATTAACAACTAAATCGCCACCGTTTTGTATTTGGTTAATCATAAATTCCAAAATCCCAAATTCAAAATAAACTTTATTACAGAATTAAAAATTGAGGATCCGAATATATATGCAGTCATTTAAATAAAAACATAGTTTTCAATTCTAAGATAACGTTAATCGTATTATCTTAGCTACTCTCCTTCCTTAAATATCGAGGGGGAAAATAAAACTTATTTTACTTCTTTTGCAAATTGTAATTTACTAATCGGTTTTTTTAAAGGAAATTCCCCGTTAAGGATCATGGATTTCAACTGTTCAGCCAGTTTTACTGCCCCATTTCTGTCAGATTGTCTCAATACAACTGGTATGAGTGTATCATCGAGTTTAATTGATTTTAAGTCCATTTTAAAAGCTTGTGGGCATGAAATAACGCAATTCCCGCAATTAAAACAGTGAGAGCGATCAATAGCGAGTATTTTTTCATTTTTTACTATGAAAGCATCAGTAGGGCATTTATCAAGATTATCACACTTATCACATTTACTACAGGCTTCAGGATTAAACTTCATGCGGAAATTATTGTCCCATACATCACCGTAGCTGATTTCTCCCACTTTTTCTCTACCAACTAGACTTAAGATAGCAAGTTTAACATCCTTATCAGATTTAACAATATTAATGAAATTTCGTTCATTAAGTATAGGAATTGGAACAGCTACACTGCAAATCGGTTCTAGACCATAGGAAGTTTTAAATGCTCCCATATATTCTGGTTTCATTCCCGAAAAGGGTGCCATCGTCATCATATTAGGTTTTGCAATATAATTTCGAGTACCTGGTCCCATCAAATAACCAATATTTCCATTAACTAGAATTGGTGACCCTACACCAAAAGATTCAAATTCTGGGTCATTTTGGAAAGGGTTTAAAGCTCCACACCCAGAAAATGTGAGTTCTTTTTTATTTGGTTCAAATGGATGACAAGAAAATATCGTATTAACCTTATATGTTTCACAATTAATCATTGCATTATAATTTTTAATTGCTTGTCTAGTCCCTACTAGTTTGGCAAATTGCATATCTTGAAGAGTAATATCTTTTGTAACTTCTTGACCCTCGATATCCTTTGCAACGACTCTTATTATTTCTTTCTCTGCTAAATCTCTAAATAAAGACCCACCGCAATAATTCTTCAAAGTTTTACTTTGAGCTGTTCCATAAACAATCAAATCAACTATACCTAAATACTCATTAGGACATGGTCCTGGAAAAGAAGGGATCCCATTCATACTTACTTCAGAATATCTTCTTGAAGTTCGAGGTGGGGCTAACCGAAAAGAGAAAATTCCAAAAATTCCACTCATCAGCCCTTTAGTAGCTGTTGTGACAACATCAACATCTTCAAATTCGAATTTTTCACCATCACTCACCCGATCGATTAATTCTTGAACCGTTATTATAACAGCAGTACCATCGTCAATTTTTTTTCTGATTTCTGATAGTTTTTTTCTTCTTTTCATAAAGTTCACCCGATACTTAACAATAATATTTTAAATTTTCCTTATTATAGAATTTTTTTAAATTTTACCCAACCTAACTTTTTTACGTAACCTAAATTAATAATATAATATAAAGCAGATTTTCAAAGGTTATTATCTAATTGTCTTATTTTGAATCAAGATTACCGGTAAATCTTCAAAATTTTAATGATTCTAAGAAAAGGTTAGAAATTTGTGAAGATTTAGGAATAAGGAATCTAATTTTAGATTTAGAAGATAATACTGATAGATCCTTTTTAGATTTGAGAAAAAAAATTGAAGCAGAATCAAAAATTAAAATTTATTTTCGAGGGAATTTACGGACAAATAATATTGAGGATTTTAAAGTAAAAATAAAAAAATTAAGCAGATTTTACGATATATTATCACTGGAATCATTAAATAGAGAAGTTCAATTAATAGGAGCCAAAGATTCTAGAGTTGACATTGTATCATTTTCAGATCCAGAAATCTTAAAAACACTTACTCCTGGGGTTATATCATTATCAAAACAAAATAACACATTTATCGAATTTTCTCTTGCTCCGATTTTAGTTCAGAATAAAACTGCTCAATCAAAAAATTTTAGAAATTTATATAAATTCACTCATATGGCTTTAAAACTAAAAGCTAATTTTATTATCAGTGGGAACTTTCTCGATATGTTTGATTATCGGCATCCGCGAACATTCATAAGCATTTGTTATTCTCTTTTGGGCATTCCTATAAGTTTAGCAAAGGATGCATGTCTAAAAAACCCAAAAATAATAGTGAATAAAAAATCAATCAAAATTGAAAATGGATTCGAGCCAGAAGTCAAATTAATTTAAGGAGGGATATGAGATCAGCAGAAGAGAAAGGCAAAGATATTTGCTATTCAAAATAATCAAAGAAAATGGATTATTTCTCAATCAATCTCTAATATTGAAATCAATTTGGAAATCGATCTGGAGATATTATGGTCTGAAAGAGGCGAATAAGATTGGATTGTGGCTTGTAGACTTAAATTTATCAGAAAGGTACGGTATATTAAGATTTTCACATGAAACAAAAGAAATAATAATAACAGCATTAACTCTCATACAAGAAATTAATGGGAAAAGGATAATTTTTTCTCCGTTAAAAACTTCAGGGACAATAAAATCTATAAAGAAGTACACGGTGATATAATAAAGAAAAATAAAAAATTTAGATAAAATAAAAACTTCGTGCATTAAAACTTCGTGCAAAAAATGGATAACTCAAAAATTACTACTGCCTTCATTCAGAGATTTGACGGTCTAACTAATGTAAATTTACAATTATCATTAGATCAAATTAAAAGCTTAAATGATTGTAAATACTTGCTCGTAATTCAATCAATAATAGAAAAATCAATAAAACTGACGGTGCATCCTGTAAACAAATCTAAAATAATCAAAGTAAGTTTATTTGGATTAAAATTATCAAAGAAAACGTTAAAAGAAATATCAAAAATACTCCAAAAATATGAAGTTATTCATAGTTCAGGGATATTAAAAATTAAAAACTCTCTGACGTATGAATGTTATCTAAATATAAGTCTTACAGAAAAACAAAGTGAAGATTTGAATTCATCACTGAACAAGATTAAAAATATATTTAAACACGTAAAAATTGAAGAAGTTGGCTTAATTAGTAGCTAAAATCCTTAATTATGAATCCCTGGAAGGTATTACTAAAACCATCAAATGGAATCGAGAGAGAACTCGAATTATCTGACGCTAAAAATTATTTTGGAGGTTATTTAAGAATTCAGAGAGGTTTCTTTAATGGACTAATAAAGTCAATCAAGATGACAAAAAAATATTTTTCTTACAAAGCTATAGAAAAAGTTTTAGGGCCAAATGAAGATGATTGGACACTAAATCCATGGATGTTGATAATTATTCAAGATACCGAGAAAAAGAAAACATTTTGGCTTTTTATTAGAAGAGAAAAAGACCTATCTGGAGTGCTTGTTGCGATTGGCCCAAAGACTTACGCAGAGTATAATAACCGAAACCTTTCCGAAGCAAAACGGGAAATAAAACTTCTGATAAACTACATAATCACGTATGTGAATAAGTTTAGTTGTGTCGTTTTCCTCCCAAAATATCTTCCTTAAAAAATAACTCCTATAAAATGATTTTGTCTTCTTTTACGGATATGTTGAGAATTTGATTTTTAAGAAAGAACTTAGGAAAAATATTAAATTAAATCTAAATTATCATTTTTAATATTCAACAAAACTGATCATTGAAGAAATTATAAATTTACGGCATATTTAATTTGAAGAAAATTAGACTAAAAATTTTCATAATATTCCTGTTAGTAAATATTTCAGTAATGTCTAGCTACACCATAGTTTTTAGTAGCGGTGCTACGACAGAAATTAAAGCTAATTTTGGGGAAGCTCCCGAAATTGATGGGGTTATTGATGATTCAACAAGAGAATGGAGAGATGCTTCAAAAATTCAAACTAATTTAACGGATTTACCAGTTAAATTATGGGTTATGCAAACTAATAAAGATCTTTTTGTTTCGGTGCAGTTTGATCTCTTACAGGGATATCATAGCTCTAATGAATTTTTAGGATTAATAATTTCTGTTAACTCTTCAGAAAATCAAGAGGATTTTTATGATGCTAAATTTGTGCAATTTCTTAATATTTCGGAAAATAGTTTCAGCTATCTTGATTATTTTGTTAATAACAGTTTATTTATAAATGATACAGCATACAGCGGACGCGGTGCAGGAAAAGTAGAAGGAATTTCCTCTGTTTATGAATTTTCCATACCAATTAACCAAAATATCACGGAAGGAAATGAAGGAGATGTTTTCTTAGAATATGGTAAAGATTATGCTTTTAACATATCCTATGGGGAAGATCCTGTATATCCCCAAGGAATAAAGAAAAGTGATATCTTCCTTATTAGTATTAATACACCTAAAGTTCATGAAATAATACCTCTCGATTTAGCCCTCAATAGTTTAACAGTAATAGTATTCAGTATAATTGGCATTTTCTGTGTATATTATGTTTATAAAATTTTCAAATTAAAAAGTAAAATACAAAGATTACGAGGCTAGCATGTCCAAAGTTCCCCGAGATCAAATCGATGACCAGCGGGTCAAGAAAAAAAGAATCTCTGATGATAAATTTGCATATAGAACAGTTATTATCGCAACAGTTTTTGGGATTATTTTTTATGCTATTTCTTTACTTTTTAATATTGAAATATTAAAATTCTACGTTAATGGAAACGAGATCTTTAGTATTATCGACTTTTTAATAAAAGTTGCAGCTCCTTTATTGTTTTTTCTTTTTATGATGATTAGCATCGGTAATTTTAAGGAACTGACAGGTAAGCCATTAGATTGGAAAGAACTGATACTACTATTCATACTTTCAGTAGGACAAACTCTATTGGATATATTGGTGTTTTCTTTTACTTTCATCGGACTAATAATCATATTAGCATATTTTTACTTAGTCCAAGAAATTTAAATAGAATTGAATAATTAAAGGGTAGTTTACCTAATTTTTAAATTCCTGATTTAAATTTAGACTTTCCATCAGGGAGATACAATAGGATTTCATCTATTGAGAGTAATTCTACCCACTTTTTATGCTCTTTAGCTATTCTTCTAATAAAATGTGTTTTTATCTCTTTAGCAAGTTTGCCTTTTGTAAAGCTGTCTGATTTTGAAGGTAGGATAGTTATGGAATTTTTTGTTTGAGTTTTAATTGCTTTTTCTGGACCGCAGATGATTTTTGGATATAACACGTTACTTTCCTTACTGGATTCATGTTCTTGGGAGATAAATTCCAATCCAATTGTTAACTCGGTTTTTGCATTTTTTATGATTTTTTTTTTCCTGAAATGACAAAAGAGCCCTTGTGTAAATACTCCCCTGAAGGTGGGGTTTTAGTAACTTGAGCAGGTTGCACATAGAAAACATCAACTACCCCCCAGTTTTCTTTCCATGCTCTTGAATAACTAGCGGTAAAATCTGATGCTTCGTTAATGGCATTTTCTGGAATTTCTTTTTGTTCGGGATTCTTAATTATCACTAAAGGTGAACCAGGAATATTAGTATGAAAAACTAAATCATTCGGTTCCATGTACTTTTTAAAAATAATTTCATTTGAGCTGGCATCTCTTCCTCCTATTATTAAAAACCCATCAGTTGACTTAAACCACCGGAACTTCTCATACCATTTCTTTTTTGGTTTTTTAATAAGGAATTTAATTTCTTCTTCTAACTCCCCTTTTTTCAGCTCTAATTTCTCTATTTTTTCTTTAGTTTCCTCGATTGCGATAATAGTTCCCTTAATTTTTTTATCAGCTTTTTTACCTCTGGAGTAAATTAGGTTAGCATTTTCTCCTAAACTTTTCTTAAGGTCTAAATAAACTTCGTGATCCTTAATATTTACTATAACCTGATGTGTTGAGGGTAGTATTTTGTTGAAAAATTCCGTACCCTCCAAATTTTCCTTTTTTGCTTTTTTTAGCTTATCATTAATCTCGTCCCATTTGTATCCTTTTTTCCTTGCGTTTAATATCACTGAAATTAACTTTTCAATTTTATTTAAGTTATTATACAGAAAATCTCCAATTTTGTAATATTTCTTCTTCTCTATTCTTAATTCTTCCAGATAATCGCGTTGATTTTCAAATATCTTTTGTTGACTTTTTATCTGATTATTTATTTTTTGATCTTTTGGCACAGTAATAGATTGATAATCAATCTTTGAATAAAATTCATCAACTGCTTGGTTAAAAGAAGAATATTTTTTCTTTGGATACTGCTTTAAAATTTCTACTTCAAATGGTAAAACTGCGGATTCGTTTCCTTGTTCATCTAATATGATATGAGCATCCATTTCTCCAAATAATAATTGATTCCTTAATTTTTTAAAAGCTGAAAATAATTCTTCTAAATCTGTGCTTGTTAGGTCTTTACATATAGTACTTTTATCCAAATTAGCCCGATGGCATAACTCCTCACTGTATAAACCTGAAATTCTTAGGTTTCTTGATAATTCTCGTACAATTTCATTCTCACTGTTCATGAAAATGAGCTTAAAATCCTCGATATTGAACGTAATGAAATCTTTTTCTTCAGATTTTGGGTATAAATATGTTTGCTTAGCAAGTATATTTCTATCTCTAAATTTTTTATATCTTTTTGCTACTTGAATAATATTATTTGTATCTAAAAGTAAAAAATTTCCCTTATTAAAAAGTTCAATTACAAATTTCCATGAACCCTCATTAATGTCACTTAACTCAATAATTACTATCCTATCAAATTTATACTGAGAAATGCTCAATATTCGTCGATTTTTAAGTAACTTTCTCAAAGCTAAAATATACTGACTTGGATATTCAGGGATCGGATATTCAAATTCAGTTAAATTAATTCGAGAATCCTTTTCAATGATTAAATTTTTTTTACCTAATTTCGTATTAATTTTTAAAATTATTAAATCTTGAATTTCATAGACATTTGAGATTGAACTATTTACTAGGATTGTATCCAATTCTTTAGCGATAGCGTACACGTCGAAGTTAGAGAATTCTTTAGAGATTCTTATCATAATTTACCTAAAAATTAGTTTATCAAGATATATAATTATTTTTATAGTAAATAATATTTATATTAATAATTATGCGTAAGCGCAAGAAGGTAGATATTAGGAAAAGAAGGCAAAAGTTATTAAAAGAAAAAAAGAAAGAACTACAGAAAAAAGATATTAAATCAGAAAAGAAACCTTCAAAAGATCTAGATCTTAGATTAGAAAAAGAAACAAAACTTTACTGGATAAGAGCAATAACTGGTGTCCTAAGCGCTTTTGTCGGAAGATTATTTTTGGGTTTAATAGGATGGTTTCTATTTGGTTGGATGTTGACATGGTGGTTTTTATTCCCCTTTATAGTAAGTTTTTTTATCTTAAAATATGAATATGATAAAGAGGAGTGGCATTGGAAAAATATGATATTACCCGGAATTGGTATGTTCTTCTTTATGTTTATGATAACCGGTGTGCTCACACACACATTACTTAACTTTATTCCATCCTTCTCTTCTGTTTTAGAGTTATTTATTTAAAACCCAATGGTAACTCAGAGATCTTCTTAGAGTAGAATTCTTTGTTTTACAATTTTTTCTTTCTTATCCTTAGAGGTAAATACAATTTCCTCTAATTTATAGATACGTTCACAATAAATACACTGAATTTTTAAGGGTTTTTCCTCCAACACTAAGAATTCACTTTCAATTGGTTCTTTTTCTGAGTTCGAAATACATGTTTGATTTACACAAAGTATTAGTTTTTTTATTATTTTTGGTATTTCTACTTTTTTCTTCTCAATTACTTTAAAATTTTCAATCAATGAGATCGAGGCATTTGGTGAAAGAATTGAAATTTGTTGCATTTGAGTTTCATTTAGAAATACATTTTCAATTTTTATAATATCTTTTATTTGAAACTTTTTTGATATAACATTGACCCCCACAGTCATCAAATTTGTAGATTCATCAAGACCTGTAAGATTGAGAATTGTTAATGCGTACCCTGCATCAATGTGATCAATAACTGTTCCTTTGGAAATCTTATCTATTTTTAATTTTTCTTCCATCATTTTTATAAATAAAATTAACTTAATTGAAAAAACTTTTGATGTGATTTTACCAATTAATAGTACTAAAATAGAACCAATGAGATAAAGAACAAACTTGTAGATAAAATAAAATTGTAAGATAAATTATCATCAATTTCCAAATTTAAAAAATCTATTAAACCAATCATCAGAGCCCCCATTAGTGGGATCAAACATATACCGCAATTCTTAAGGGGGTAAATATCCTTGAGGAGAAGCAACAAAATGAATCCTGAAATGAAAGCGGCGATAATCCCCGCAAAAAGTCCCTCATAAGTCTTAGGAGTATTGCGAATTTTTCTTTTACCTATCGTTCTACCTATTAAATTGGCGGTTACATCACCAAAAATTGCCATTATCATTGATGTACAGATAATAATTGTTCCCAAAGGTTGAATTAATCCATAAATGATAATTATTGAAAAACAACCAATCCCCATAGAGATATGAGGCCCTAATCTCATATGTAATTCCTTTTCTTTTAATATTAAGTTGATAGATTTTAAGGGATAATATTTTGGGGCTAAGATTCTAGTAAAATCAGCTGTAAGTAATCCTATTAAGGAGATACTTACTAGAAAAATAATTAAGTATTGAGTAAATCCTAATAGATTCCCGCCTATTATATCTGGTATTAAAAATCCCAAAATAAGGTAAAAGAATACGATTCCTACTACCACTAGGTGAGTTAATTTTCGATACACATCATACCGCAATGGTAAAGCGGTTGTGCGCGAATCAACGTTTTTTGGATGATTAGGTCCATATTCTACTTTCCTCTTTTCTTTAATTATTACAAAAGCAAAAATTGGAACAAAAAACACTGTAAAGAGTAGCGTTAAAATATCAAAAGGGAAAATGATTAAGATAACCCTTAATGGATCAATTATTCTAGTCATAATTAAGTTTAATGTTAAGGAGAGTAGAAAAACAAAAGTGTTAGCTAAATTATTAATAAAAGCTCCTTTATCTCCTTTTTGTTTTGTATGATATGTGATATATATCAAAAAAAAACCGTAAGAATAAAGGGTGCATATAATAATAATCGAGCTTATATTCACCATTAACCAGTTTCCTAAAATTTTAATATGTAAAGCATCCCTAAATTTTAAGATTTACTCAATTTAAGTTAAAAAAAAAAAAAAGTTTGATTTATTTTAAAATTGCGACTCATCAATTTTAGGCATTTCATCTGAAGCTAAAGCTTTTTGAATCTCTTCATTAGGAAGTTCATAATTCTCTAAAGCGCCAGTCATAAATTCTTTGTATGCTAGTAAATCAAAATATCCATGACCGCTGAAATTAAAGAGAATAACTTTCTTTTCATTGTTTTCTTTTGCCTTTAACGCTTGATCAATTGCTTCCTTGATTGCATGAGCAGTTTCTGGTGCAGGGAGGATACCTTCTACCTTCGCAAACTGAATTCCTGCTTCTATGACTTCAATTTGATGATGCATCCTTGCTGAAATTATTTTATTGTTGTGTAATATTGAAATTATAGGTGCTATTCCGTGATACCGTAATCCACCAGCATGTATTGGGCTAGGGATAAAAGTGTGTCCTAGTGTATGCATTTTTACGATTGGGCCTTTCATAGAGGTGTCTCCAAAATCCCAACGATATTCTCCTTTGCTTACGCTGGGACAAGCTCGAGGTTCCACACCTATAATTTCTATATCTGGGCTATCTCCAGCTATTTTGTCTCTAACGAAAGGCATGATTATTCCCCCAAAGTTAGAACCTCCACCCATACAACCTATAACAATATCTGGTTCTGAAATTCCCACCTTAGCTAGTTGGATTTTGGCTTCTTGGCCTATAATAGTTTGATGTAAAAGAACAAAATTGACAACGCTTCCCAGTGAGTATCTGATTTTATCACTTGTTAAACTATGTTCAACTGCTTCAGATATAGCAATTCCTAGGCTTCCTGGGTGATTTGGATCTCTCTCTAGAAAAGCTTTTCCTGACTCAGTAAATCTCGATGGACTACCGTGAACATCAGCATCATAAGATCTCATTAAGATTTTTCTGCCAGGTTTTTGTAAAAAACTTGCCCTCACCATATAAACTGTGCATTTTATATCAAATAAATTGCATCCATATGATAAGCCTGATCCCCATTGACCTGCACCTGTTTCTGTAACTAATTCTTCAAGTCCGTCCTTCTTAGCATAATAAGCTTGTGCTATAGCTGTGTTAGGTTTGTGTGATCCTGTAGGAGATACTGATTCATTTTTATAAAAAATTTTGATATCATCTCCCTCAATCCCTAATTCCTTTTCCAACCCGAGAGCACGATGAAGTGGAGTTGGTCGATAAGATTTGGCAAATATTTCTCTTAGTTCTGATGGTATAGGTATATTCCTCTCTTGAGAGACTTCTTGCATAACACATTCCCTTGGAAAAATCGCAAAAGCCATTTCCGGAGGGGCAGGTTTACCATCCCCAGGATTCACCAAAGGTGTTATTGGGTTTGGTAAATCGGGTAAAATATTGATCCAATCCTTCGGAATCTCATTTGGTTCTAAAAAAATCCTTGCTTTAAAATAGTCTACCATTTTTTTTACCACAAATAATTATTATTATCTATTATATGTGTGTCATTGACCTACTGGATGTCAATAGATTAATGCACATAAAATTAGAAAATAGAGTTTCAGAAAAGATAAGGTATAAATCAGAATTTCTTAGTATTAAATTTCAACCAATGTGAATGCGTTATCGTGAACGCCATTGCCACTGCCAACACCAAGCATGGTTTTTAGCATGTGTCATTATTCATTAGCTTGAAATATTGATTAATATAATGCTTATTTTGTTATAACCTATAAAAACTTATCCATTTTCATTTGAGATTTACATGATATTCATGACGAGTATGAATAAAAAGTAAAAAGATAATATACACGAAGTTAATAGGGACTCTTTTGCTCATTTAATAGATACTTGATTTGAACTCTATCTTGGCTCAAATATTTTATAAAGGTTCTTTGCAGCTATCCTCATAACCTTTACTGTCTTCATTAAGGTGTTAATTAATGTTCCGGCGCAGACTATAACTAACCGCCCCGCATTAGTGATTATTATATATCCATTTTCTGCTCTTACAATTACTTCACTTAAATCCTCTTGAAACAATGTTTGAATTGTAGATCTCCCTGTCATTAATAGAGCACTCGCAAGACCACAAAATTGATCCCCATCCACATGATATTGAGGTAAGGCTGAAAAAGCAATTTGATACCCCTCAGAACTAACAAGGGCAATCGCCTCAATATCTGCATTAGAAGTTATAAATGTAATTTGAGGACTAATTTTCTCAATATCTTCTTGATTTATCCCAAGGTCAGATCCAAATTGAATAAGTCTACACCTATAGTCCTTTAAGAATATAATTTCTTATTGTTATTATTATAATAACGTTTCTTATTATATTTTTATCTTTATGTTTTAAATTTTGGGTAGCATCCGAACTATTATTTAACCAAGAATTTGTACGTATCTAACAATTTTTACCGAAAGTAAATTTTAATATTAGACCCACTATAAAATATTTAACTGGATTTGTTAAAAAAGGAGTATTTTAATACTTCTAAAAAGCAAACTAGATTATTGAGACATGATAACCACAAGAGAATCAATAAATTATCAGTTTTCTTTAATATTCGGTTATTCATCCCCAAATGAGGTTATTGCTGGAGATGTAATCGGTCCCGGAAGATTAACAAAGAATAAGGTCAATGAGCTTTCACGTGAGGTTATAAAGTACCTAACTATGTATAATGCCATATTGAGGGATTATACGGGAGCAGAAGTCTTTAGTATCGAATTTGAGTTGCACAATATCGATGAAAAAGATGCTAAAACAAAGATATACCCCAAATCTATGATTTTCATCCCGGGAGAGTTTAAAGAGTGCGAAAGTCTTCTTCTTGCTTTAAAACCGGAAACAGGTTATCTAGATGTCCATAAATCTAGAAATGCAATAACTAATATTAGCAGATTATTTTTTGAAGTTGAAGAATTTGCAGATCGCCCAGATTTATCTGCTGATAATAAACAACATTTCTATAATAAATTTGCATCAAGGTTTAGCCAAAAACTATTTGGAGATTTACTTGAAGATAAATGGAATAAAAAATTGATTGGACTTAGCACATCCCTTCCCACAGAGAAAGAAATGCTAAACACATACGCAAAAATAATTTCAGATGTAAAGGTTCTTTGGTATAAAGACCCAACGCAAATTGTTTTAGTAAAAAGTAAACGTGAGAAATTAAATCCACAAATAGAATCTCAAGAGGCATTGGAGCATCTTAAATACTCAATTTCTGAACATAGTGCGAATTTCATTGTGAGTAAAACACTTGACCTAGGAACAAACCTTCTGAATCTTGCGAATACGGGGACTCTAGACGAATTTCAAGAGAAAATCGTTGATTTTATCATTTTTCGTGTTAAAAATGAATTAAAGGGATTTTTGGAGCCCCACAATGGAGAATGGCTTATAAACGCGTCTCATAAGATATTATTATCTGTAGAATCTTATTTAAATAAATTTATGGAATACTCAAATGCTTTCCTTGCGTCAGGTGATTTTGGGATTTTATCTCATCTGGTTGAAAATTACCAAGAATATATTTTAAACAAAGGGAAGCTCGAAAATGAAAACTTTGGAGAAATTTGTGAGATAAGTGTAAAATTTTTAAAACAATCAGTGGTTATAAAGGAAGAAATAAGAGTTTCAGAACTGAGTTCTGTCTTAAATTACTTTTCGGAAATTATTAAAAGAAGTATTGAATTAATCAGGATTTCTTTACCTCAATATATTTCTCGTCGGAGACTAATAACACTTACGGTTGACTTAATTGAGAGAAGTAAAGCAATGTTTACACAAGAACAGAAACCAATAATGCTAATGGGTTTTCGATTATTAGAAAAATTTAAGGAATTCATTTTTAATCAAATAGAAATTAAACTAAAAACATCAAATAAATTTAATCAATTTAATGAGAAATCTCTTATAGAAGAGTTTCAGATATTAATAAAGGGAAATATTGACGCATTTTTTGACAGTGTTCAAATGAAGATAGATGATTTAGTTTCCTTTGCAGAAATCCAAATGGAATCCAAAGATAATTCGGTTAATCCCCATATTGAGAAATTTAAAAAATTTTCAAGTGAGTTAAATTATCTTCTCAGCTATGTGTTAAGATATTCAACAATTAATCGTTTTCTAAAGGAAGAATCAACAAATGGAATTATAGATCCTCTAAATTTTGTTAGCACATTTCATAGGTTCTTAGAGAAAAGGATTGGGGGTATAAATTTAGAATGGAAAACATATATCCTTCAATGGTTTGATGATTACTCTAAAAAATTTTTAAATATTGAAGATCAAAAAGATTGGACGATATTTGAGATCTACAATGATATCCTAGAATATATTGAAAGACGAGAAGAGAGTGAGCAAAAACTGGAAAATTTTCTCAAATTCCTTGATGAGTACATAGCAAAAATTTCGAATCCTTTAGAACAAAAACAGATGTTCGAATTTTATAGGCAGTATGAATCAAGTATAGGGATACATAATGAATTTCCAAAGTATGTTAAGAATAAAATTAAAAATCAACTTAGTTCATTACATCCTCAAATAGAAGAAATCGAACCATTAAATTTTTTTAATATCCTCAATGGGGAGACTTATTCCTATTTTGTGGAAAATAATAACTTAAAATATCTCTCTAAACTTATCCCTAGACCATTAACACTGATATTAAAGCATAATCTAACGAATGAAGAAAAGTCATTGTTTAAAGGGGAGCTATTTCATGTATTAGACTTTCAATTCTGGCAAAACAATATGAAATTTGAAATATCTGATAATTTTAAAGAAGTATATCGAGAATGGATGAAAAAATAATGATAAGTGGGGTAAGAAGAAAAACAACTGCAGAAGAAAGTGCCTTAAGATTTTTCCAAACGGTTGATCTAATCATTTCACATTTCAAAAGAGAAGCCGATAAGAATAAAATTTTTGAATTAACTAGTCAAGACACAAGTTTCAATGATTTATTAGTAGCGACAGCCACTATTCACATATATCACAATTTAGGGATTAAAGTGCAGGGAATTACTGATTCAAACAAATTTACGTTTGAGACAACAAAAAACTTGGAATTTGAAGAAAAAAGAATTATAATGGAGGAGGTAAATAATTTATTAAAGAACTCCTTTTCGTTAGAATTTAACCTTCTTGATAAGATTATTGCCTTAGAAAATAGGTTTATATCATTCTTAATAGAGGAAAGAAATGTTAGTCTTCAAACATCACAAAGAGAAAACATGCTCAGAGAAATTGAAGATCAAATAGAACTTGAATTACGGGAAATAGTACTAAATTACCCTCCTTTTTATTTTTATGATTTGATTGGGGATGTTATTGGACTTACAAATGTTGTTAAGAGAGATATTTTAAAAGAGAGCTCAGGATTAAAAGAAATTTCTATAGAATTAGAAAAAAAATTAGAACTTGAAGAAAAAGAAGACAAAGCTATTGAGTTGGCAACATTAGACAGATTGATAAGCATTATTCGCTCGGATTTTGAGTTTAAATCATACAAGGAATTACAGGTTGAAGCCATGCCTGTGAGAATGATAAAAAAAAGAATAATGGATTACAATTCTGATTATTTTCCCATTTCTATACCTGGATTAAAAGCATTTAAGGAAGCCAATGAAATTAAAAAAAAATTATTGTTCAAAATTGAAGAAAGTCTTCAAGAAAAAATAAATTATGAGCAATTTGAACTGAAACTGATAAATTTCTTAAAATCTATACTAATTCAGAAATTAACGGAAAACCCAAACGATTTTATATATTATTTGCAGTGTCTTAATGAATGTAGTTTCGATGAAACGATTTATTCATTAAATAAATATGGAGTACATGATATATTCTATCTTTTAAATCTAAACGATGAATTATTAGAAAAAGTAAAAAAAAGCATGATTAGGTACAATTTAAAGAAGCTAGATATTGTTTCTTTAAGCAATCAAACCCAGAATTCGTCCAATACCAAAAAAGATATCATTGACAAGGTGTTTATTAATGAACTGAATCTAAAAAATTATGCGCATATATTATTTGTTCTAGAATTTGAGGGTATATTCAATAAACTCGTGAAAGATATTTTTTTCTATATTATGTCAAAGATTTTACGGCAGCTTAGCCGGATTATTGAATTATACTTCAAGGTTTCAAATGATAGATCCTTATATCTTTTAGCATTGAAGAAAATCTTTAATGCTTCTGGATCAGAAGAATGGGTTAGAATTAAGTTAGAAGAGTTAATAATTGAGAGGTTAAATAAAAGACAAGAAGAATTAGTAACAGTATTGAATGCATCGAATGACCCATTTCTCGTAAATGGATTTATTTTTGCTCGTCTAACAGAAAGCTCTCTCACGGAGGGGATAGCCACTCTAAAGAATGAGATTAGCCCAATCTATGAGGATATCCTCCCATTGAGATTAAAACCTGATTTAATGTCTCCTATATCTTACTGCTTTGGTTATGATATTATAAAAAGATTAATAAAATTTGAGCAGGCTCACAAAATAAGAGTAGAACAAACTATAGAAGAAAAAGAAAGACTAAAAGAAGTTCAATCCGAAAAACTACGGGAAAAACAAGAACTTAGTACCCTTAATTGGATAGAAAGAAGAATTACAAGTTCCTTAATGCGCATAAAAAGTCCTGGAATAAATCCAAATCAACTTTTTTGGCAAGAGAAAGACTCTAAAACAGCCACTGAAAGTATTAAGCTTCATAGCAAACTAAAAGGAGATCCTATTATTTTAATGGCGGAGTTCTTCATTTTTGCCGTAGAAAAGATCAATTCATTCACACCCAATGTGGCACTACCCGATAATGAGAAAATCATGAATATAGTAAATGAAATAAGTAAGAAAATACCGAAAAGAAAATTAAATAAATCTGAAAAAGAAGAAATTGATTTACTCGATGGGGAAAGATATGAAATTGCATCTCAAATTGCTCAAAAAATTGGCAAGTTATTAGATAAGGCGTTGTATTCAAAATTTAAAAAGAAGTAATAGCCTTAAGTTTGAATTTAGAGGAGGATCTCCAAAATCAAAAAGATATTAAATTAATCTTGATTTAAAATTATTAAGAAATAATTTAGAAACGAGGAGTATAATAATTGCCCTCACTATTGTCTTGGTTTAAGAAAGAAATAATCTATATTAAGAATTCCTTTATGGATATCATTAGGGGATGTATTTTTTTTGTTCTAGCATCGTCTGGATTTGGCGTAGCAGCAATTTTAAGTTATTTAGGTTATAATGGCACTATTATTACATTTTTTGGTTTAATTGTTGAATCATTCTCGTTAATCTTATGCTACTTTCTGTTTAGGGGATATTTAAAACTAAAAGAAGATTTGGAAGCATCTAAGAGCAGTGAAAATGCTACTTAGTTCAAACTTTTAATCATAAATATTTTTCCCAGGGTCTGTTATTAATCCGTTGGTAAATCAAATAATCTTTAATATCTGAAACCAATATGGATGGATTATATTCCCATGCCTCATTTTTATTGAAGGAAACGCACTTAAGATTATTAATTTTTAATTTTGATTTAAGTAGATACCCATATATCGCAACTTGTGGTAAAGAGAGTAGAAAATTCCCTTCTGGCTTGTAATCAATAACTTTAACGACACCATCCTCAACTTGCACTAAATCAACATGACCGGTGATCAACTTGTTTGGTGCTTCTTTCCATATCGGGACTTCAATTGCAATTGAGTTTTTATCTTTAATCAAGATATTTTTTAAAATTGGTTCATGTCCCGGTTCACCGGGAAATTGGTTTTCTCTATAATTCTCCATTACTTTTTGAACAAATTGAGGCAATTTAGAACTAGAATCAGAAGATTTAATTTTACCAGTTCTTATTAACTTTTTACTGAAACTTCTAATAAAAGCTGTTTTTATACCTTTAATTTTAAATTGTGAAACCCTCGGAAGTTCTCGGGAATTAAATAGATTATTGGGGATTAAGCCTTTATATACTAATTTAAAATGTTCTTTGAGGTTATTTAATTCTTCCCGATTTGAGGTGATTTGTGTGTATATTTCTTTGTGGTGAACCTTATTCCAATTGAAAGCATAAGGGATGTTCTGATGAATATAGAGCTTTTTTTTGAGCAAAATTAATAATCTCTTCTAACTAACCAATTCAAGAAGGCAAATTTATGATTCTACTTAAGTTTAATTTAAGATTTCACATTATTAAAAGAAGCATATTAATAAATTATTAATTTACTGATGATATTTAAAGGAATTTCTACTAATATAAAGTCGGCTTGGATTCCGTGGATTTTCTTAAAGATCTAAAAAATTCAGAATTACAATTAATATTCTACACTAGCATTTAACTACAAATACGGGATTGTAAAAAAATTTAAAGATAATATTTTATTCTATTTATTAATGATAAATGAATAGGACTCGTAGCCTAGCCTGGTGGTTCTTTTCTTTAAATTAACCATGTAAATAGGGCGTCGGACTTCTAATCCGAAAGTCGCAGGTTCGAATCCTGCCGGGTCCGCTTTATCCTCTTATATCTTACTTGCATAGCACATCATTCCCCAAATTTTAAATATTTATGAGGGGTGTCTTAAAATCAAATCTACTACTACTAATTCTGTTTTAGGAGAGTATGACTTTACAATCTTGGAGCTTAAAACCTCAGCAATAACCCAACCAAATTTGTGTAACTCTTTTTTTAATAGCTCCATTGTCTTTTTAATAGGGTTTGGTTTTTCAGAAAATTGGTAAAAATGTAAAATCCCTCCTGACTTTTTCATAAGAAAGCATGCAACTTCAATGAATTTCAAGGAGAGTTCTGGTAAATTCATAATTATTCGATCAGCGGAATTGGATAAGGACTTACCAAGGTGATTTGAGGGATTTACCAAGTCTTTTACATTCATATTATGGGGAACAATTTCTCCAATCAGATTATTCAACTCAATATTTATACGTAAATAATTATAGGCTTGAGGATTTACATCAAATGCATATATTTTGACATCATTAAGCTTGGCTATTTGTATAGAAAAAGGCCCTACACCAGAAAAGAGATCTATTATTAATTCTTTTTTTTTAATATTACTTGAAGATATTCTACTGCGATCAAACACTAATCTTGGTGAAAAGTAGGTGGACTTTATATCAAGCTTGAAAGAACAGTTATTTTCTTTATGCATTGTTTCTGAAGTGTTTTCACCACATAATAATATAAACTCTCTGAGTCTATAGGGCCCCTTAACCTCAGTTTTTTTCTCAAAGACTGACTGTACGTTTTTATTTACATCAAGAACTGCTTTTGCAATAAGATTTTTGTATCTTATGGCCTCTTCTATATTTGTTATGGGAAATGGTCTTTCAAACTCTATAATGGCTATCTTGCCTATAATATCATATGATTTCGGAATTAAAGAAAGGGCAGAATTAGGAATTTTTCCGTGTAACGCTTCATAAAGAGAACTATATTTGAAATTTAACCGTTGCACAGTTTTTTTAGGAATTATTTCAAACATTATCGATTTATCAATTATTTTAATTAATCTCTCAATAATTAAGTTATTTTCTACTAATGGAAAGAAGATATTCTCTTTTTCATGAAATATCTTATACTTTTGGTCAATTATTGAACCTATTTTGAAATGATCTTTTATGATCTGGATAAAATGCTGACCATCGGCTTTTTTTATTCTTATAAAGTTGATTTTCAAATCATTATTGATGGTTTGTTTATTCATCTGTTTATTCATCTGTTTCGATTGTTAAAGACAACTTATTTTTAGACTGTTTTAATTTATCAACTAACTCCCTACTTAAGTCTTTTGATGATTTTGAACATTTTATCAAGACTGTTCTATTGCATATAAAAGAACTTCTACGAAAAACCATATCCCGTTTATCTAATAACCTTAAATCCTTAGATCCAACACCATAGAAATGATCATACGTATCTTCTACTTTTAATGTTACTTTGAATTTCTTTCCTTGCCAAATTTGATTTTTTAAATAGGTGTTTAAATCACAACAGGCTTTAGAAGCATTTATAGCAAGTATACAATCTCCGTTTTTAGTTAAATCTGAATCCTTGGTAATTTCAATTGTCGTCTTGTGTGAACACAAGATATTTTTATGCCCGTATCCGTGAATAATATCGAAAATTTTCATTCTCTCTCCTCTCATAATGAGGATAAAATTTCATTGATATTGGTTAAAATTGTTAAATTTAATGATAATCTTGATTTCAAGCCAGAAAATATTTCAAATATTATTTTCTGTGGAAAAAATTCTGTCTCTTCGTTAAATTGATTAATAAATTTATCTGGAATTAAAACGCTGCATTTTTTATAATATTTCCCAAAAATCTTGAAATAATTCTCTAGTTTTAGAATCATACTCTGATAATGTAGGTCTTCTTTTTCCAGATAATTTCTTGATTCATACTGCCCCATCGGAAAAGTATAACTCAATTCTAGAGGGATTACGCCGAAAACATCTGAATAAAAGACAACGTGAATGTTTGATCTCGGGATTACTAAATTTGAATCAATTTCCTCTAACCAACGTCTAATAGTAGGTGAATTATAACCTTTTACATCAAGTTCAGGTAAAAATATTAGGAATTGTGCTTCAGATGGAATCCTATAATTACGTTTCATTTTTAAATCATAACGATATAATATTGGTCTGTTGCTACTCTCTGGAGAGGCTAATAATCTCCCATGGGATTTGTATAACTTCTCATGTTTCTCAATTAATTCCGTACTTTGCTTGATCAAATTTAGAGCATTAACCAGATTTGGATGGGATCTTACCCTTTGTTCTACAAGTTCCCATAAATTTCCTTCCTTTATGGCTTGTCGAATTGTCCTTAATTCTGAAAAAGACAAATACAAATTATGTTTTGCTAATAGTTCAATTTGGGAATCTTCATCGAGTTTTTTTACTTCTTTTGGTTCAAATTTGCAACATATAGGACAGTGACAAGGAAATTCATCTAAATCACCCAAATTCCGTGTTCCTGTGGATAAAGTAAAATATCTTTTTTCTTTGGCATATAAGACGTAAGCAGCAGAGTCCATGAGATCACAACCACTTGCTACGGCTAATGAGAAGAATTGTGGCAATCCCAATCCGAACAAGTGAAGAGGTTTGTTCCAGACGAGATTTTCTTTGACATTTAAGAGGATTTTTATTACTAAATCAAACCTATAATTTAACAAAGACTTAACAAGACCACCTAACGCATAGACACTGAAACTTAGTTTACTCATTTCCTGAATGCTAATTTTTAATAAATCGAGATATTTGCCACCATGAATGGGGCCATACCAATGACAAGATTCTTTTGTTCTTCTATTGATATTGTCTTTAGCTCTTTTAATAGACAAATGGATTTTCTTCTTCGCTGTTTCGTAATCATCAGTTGGTTGGATTGGAACATCTAAAATAACGGGAAAATCGGATCCTATTCTTTCTTGGAAATTTTCAATACTTTCGGCATTAATTTCAATCTCATTTTTATTATACATATACTTTTGAAAAGCACCACTATCAGTAGCGATAATTCCATCAAAATCTAAATGATTATGGATTCCCTTCTTTAATACTTGTTCCCTAAGATTGGATTTCTGATACATTATATACGCATTTGTAAAAACACACTGAGCCCCGATCTTCTTTAATTCTGGAACATTAAGAATATTTTTGTAGGGATGAACTACAGGAAAGAGATTGGGGGTGATCATTTCTTTATTATTAATAATTAATTTTCCAATCCTCCCCAGAGCATCTACATCATTAATTTCCCATTTCACAATTCTCGCCTGCTTATAGACTTTTCTTAATCAAAAAATTCATTTAACCTATTTTCTTGAAATAATTTTTCTAACCAATCTACTCCCCCTATCTTAAAAAGAGACTCATCAATCTCTTTGAAGATTATATTCTTCATGGTGTTAGCAACCAAATCAATAGTTAAATCGGTCGTATCAATTTCAAGAAGCGGTTTTTTTAAATGTTTTTTCAGAAAATAATTTGCACAATTTCCCAAAATTTCAGCTTGGACATTTTCTTTTATTTTATTTAAGTCATAATTTCTTTTTTTTAAGCGTTTTTTTAATTCATCTGGATCACATCTTAAAATAAAAATATAATCAATAAATTTATCTGGTATGATATCTGAGAAATGACTTTCGATGATTAAGAATTGAGGTTTTTCTAACTTTATTTCATTAATTTTTTGCAATACTAAAGGAAGAAACGTGTGGAAATCCACAATATAAGTTTTCCTCTCTTCATCAAACTCGAAAGAAAGATCAGAAGTTGTCACCAGTTTATTTAAAGAAATTATTTTACCATCAATTAGTTTTATTAGTTTATTTGCTACAGATGTTTTACCGCATCCAGGGGTTCCAGAAATTATTATATAAATCATTTTCAAATTTAATATATCTTTAATGATTAATTAAGGAAATGAAGTTTATTGAAATTAACGTAAGTTAAAAAAAGTGGGAAAGGGGGGCTTCGAACCCCCGACCTCACGGTTATCAGCCGTGCGCTATACCAGGCTAAGCCACTCTCCCTTATTGGGGTGATTAATAATGGTATGATATTTTTAAAAACAGTTTAAACCTAATAATTTTAATAAAGAGTATTTAAAAAATTTTTTGACCAAAAATATAATAGTTTATTGATTTTATGATTAAATAAATACTTAATTGATTTCTGTGACGAAAATTTTAAATTACTCAATTGTTGGCTTAGAGGATTACACTATCAGTTTTGAGAATTATTGTTTACTCTGTGAAATCCAGAAATTTTGTAAATGGGGTAAGGATGAGCCATTTTCAATCAATATTAGCTGCAGTGATCTTAACCGGGCAAAAGAAAAAGTAAAGTTTGAACAGCTTCAAAGGTTACAGAAAACAGAAGATGTGTCAGTTTCCTATGAAGAACTTGTGAAGAAAGTAAAAATTAATTTACAAGGGATATTCTCTGAAATTTGGAAAAGTAAAATTAAAGCATTAAAAGATGAGATAAGATGTTTAGATTCTCGAAAAAGAGATTCTATTTTAGTCTCTCAACAGGGACAGGATTGGTGGCAAGATTTCAGTGTAACTATGAAAGTCATTAACAATGAGTGCGAAAAAATATCTTAAATTTTGCATAACAACATATATTCTGGAATTAATTTGTAGACTTTAAATAGATGAATCCAAAATCTATCGTGTAATGCATTATGTAATTGTACCTAATATTAATTTATTTGTAGGAAACATACTAGAGAATATAAAGCAGAGTTTAGAGAATTGGTGTATAGTATTTAATCAATCATTTCTATTATTTTTCCAATATGTTAAATATCTTTTTGTTTTTATAATAATTTTTGTGGGAATTTTAACATTATTAAGGTTACGAGGTGTTTTTCGACAATCAAGATTGAAAGGAATCGAAAAGCAAGATGATTCCTTTACCGTAGTTAGGGTTTGTTTGGGATGTTGCTATATTTTTGTAGGTGTTGGAATTCTTTTCAATTATTTAACATATTTCCTAATATGGATATTAGAACCCTTACCAGACAAATTAATCTATAATTTTCTAGATTTTAGTTGGATTGATTCCTCCTATGTATATGGGAACCTAGATGTAAACAATTTAATATATCCACATGAGAAGACAATATATTATTGTTTTGCTTTTGGGTCTTTAAGTTCAATTATGGATATAGTACTGAGTCTATGGTATTTAATAAATAATAATAAGCTTATCAATAACCCAAGAAAAACAATGACTTTTTTAATAGGAGGAATTATTGGTGGAATGGTTTTCGGGTTTACTACATGCCTTACTTTGTTTTTATAATAAATTTTTGACAGTATTCAATTACGGAGGAAAATGTTTTTTGTACAGAAAAACAGAACCACTTTTCAGAGCGAAACATTTAAATAATTACTTTAAGTATATATTATTTGCATCAGAGATTTATATTTAAGTTTCAGTCATATTAGTATTTCTAAGTATTATAACAGTATATTAATCGGTACACGGGTTAAATTTCATCAAAGAATTTTATAGACCAAGGTATAAGAAGTTTTAATCGATTTAAAATTATTAGTTGGTAGTTATTATGGAAATTGAATCAGATTTGAGTAATTCTTCAAATTCTTGTCCTGAATGTAATGGTGTGGTTATACCTCTCCATGAAAGGGGAGAAATAGTTTGTGGTCAATGTGGATTAGTAATCAGCGAAAGAATAGTTGATATTTCTCATAGTGGTAAAAGAGCTTTCACCAAACAAGAAAAAGAAAACAGAGAAAGAACGGGATCTCCCATTTCAATTTTATTGCCTGATATGGGGTTAAGTACAATAATAGATAAAACCAATATTAAAAGCCCTGATTTGAAACGA
This sequence comes from Promethearchaeota archaeon, assembly GCA_016839845.1. The sequence goes on along the minus strand of JAEOTL010000332.1, from coordinate 613 downwards.
GCAGCTAAATGGAATTCTCGAATGACATGGGATAAGCGAAATATGCTTATAGCAACAACAGAATTGAAAAGAATTGGTAGTAATTTAAATTTACCCAATCACGTGAAAAAGGCAGCAATAAGACTTTATATTGAAGCTTTTAAGAAAAAACTTCTTCGAGGAAGATCCATAAATGGGATGGTTGCGGCTTGTTTATATTTTGCCTGTAGGGAAAGAAAGATACCAAGAACTTTGCAAGAAATTCTAGATCAGACATCCATTAGTGCTAAGAATGTAAGAAGATGTTATAGAACATTAATAAGAGAACTAAATTTGAGAGTACCCTCAACAGATCCAATTTCTCTCATCCCTCGTTTTATTGCAGAGCTAGAACTTGATGCTGATGCTGAAAATGCTACCATTAGGATTTTACAAACCTTTACTTCCAAATTTTCTACTTCAGGAAAAGATCCAAAGGGGTTATGTGCGGGAGCTCTGTATTTAGTTTGTAAAATGAAAGATAAGAGAATCTCACAGAAGGACATAGCAAACTTGGTGGGTGTAACTGAAGTTACCCTCAGATCAAGATATAAAGAATTAATTAGAATTTTGAATATTATGGTTTAATTTTATC
>JAEOTL010000116.1 GCA_016839845.1 Promethearchaeota archaeon | reverse complement strand
GGATCCCCTATAAGTACGAGGCCCGTTATTTCAAAAGAAGAAAAAGATAAGATGTTTAAGGATTTTCTTGATGAGGATTTTATGGATATTTAAAATCTTTTTATGTTAGAAAGGAATATGAATGAAAAGCCTTCTTTATTAATTATTGGTAATGCAAACGTCGGAAAATCGTCAATTACAAAATTATTACTCCCAAATCCTAGGAATTTTAAGGGAAAAATAGGGAAAACACCCGGTAGCACGTTAATGATCAAACCAATATCACAACAGAACCTTCCTTATAAAATTGTTGATTTACCCGGTTTTGGGTACACAAAGCATTCTAGCCGACGAAGATCGGAACATATTAAAAAGCAAATCGTTGTTCATATTGAAAAAAATCATAGTAAGTACTGCTTTGGTTTAGTGGTTGTGAATATATTAAGAATTGTTGATGAATTAGACAAACACTTTATTCAAAATAAAAAAACGATACCTCTCACGTTTGAATTGATCCAATTCTTAGACGAATTTAGGATACCCATATTGTTAATTCTAAATAAAATAGATCAAATGTCTAACCTTGATAAAAATAAATCCATTGCTTTTCTTGTTAAGGTTGCTGAAGACTATGGCCTTAATTTAGTACGCAATTCTGAGTATGACCAAAATGATAAAACTAAGATCCCATATCTGGAATTTTCTGCTTTAAAAAAAATAAATTTAAAAGAATTAAAGAAAGCAATTCAAATGCATTTAAATTAAATTATTAACTCACGTTATTCCCAAATGATTAGAAATGAGTTTTTTTAATTCGGTATATTCTGTTGTAACTGGAAATTGCGGAAATTCTTCCACAACATTTTTTGGAGGTTTAAAGAAAATACCATAATCCGCCTCGTTCAGCATCCCTGTGTCGTTATAAGAATCTCCAATGGCAATTACACTGTAATTAAGTCTTTTGAAAGCCTTGATAGTTTTCTTCTTCATGTCTTTTAAACGCAAGTTATAATTACTAATCATCCCCTCTTCATCAATTTCAAGGTTGTGACAAAATATCATTGGATAACCAAGTTTTTTAGCAAATGATTGTACAAATTCGACATAACTATCGGTAACAATTATGGTATGCACTGTATTTCGAAGCCATTCATAGAATTCGAGAGCACCTGGCAATAGTTCTATTTGTAAAATTATTGCTTGAATATCAGCCAAAGTTATTTTATTTTCTCTGAGAATCCTTAACCTTTGTCTCATGAGTACGTCATAATCTGGAAGATCTCTTGTTGTTAATTTTAACTCATCAATTTTGGTATTTTCCGCTACAGCTTCCCATATTTCTGGTGTAAAAACACCTTCCAAATCTAAACATATAAGATGCATTACTTGGGAGTGGAAAGGGATCAATTTGAATTTTTTGAATTTCTAAGAGATCAATTGGTAAAAAAGAGATATTGAGTTGTCTTACTCACTTACACTTCAGAAATCTTTGGGTCTTTGTCTTTCTCCCAGTTTACAGCAAATAAAAAGTCTCTACTAGCATAATTTTTATAGATTATGGGAAAACCACTCAATTTTTCGAATTCAAGTGCAAAATCTTCTAAAAAATCATACTCCGGGAAATAAAAACTCGGAGGATAATCAGTTTTTAGTCTATCGTTAATTGACAATGCTTTAGCTTGAAGTGTAAATCCTTTTATTTCAAAAAAATGGGGATTGGCTTTTTTAATAATCTGAATATAATCCTTGATATAATTTTTGCTAACATTTAGATTTTTTATTGCCGTAAGACGTACTAAGGTTCGGCAAGAGAGTGAATCTATAAGTTCCAGCGTTTTGTTTAATTTTTGCCATCCATTTTTAATCATTGGGCGACATGCACGCTTATAAATCTGCTCATTTGGGGCGGGTAAGGTAATATAGAGTTGACTTGGTAGAAGTTCTAAGTCTATTATTCTTTCTGGCAGTGTTCCATTAGTTACTATAAAGGTTGTCATTGAACGATCCTTAAATTCACGGATTAAATCAGACATTCTGGGATATAGTAGTGGTTCTCCATCAAGAGAGATGGCTGCGTGATTGGGATTCATCGCTTCACTGTGAGCTTGCATTATCTCATCTGGAGTTGTTAAAGCTCGATTTATTAACATTTCAACTTCTTCTCTTGAATCAATACAACATTGAATATCATCATCTAATTCGTACTCTGTTAAGTGATGATTTTTAGGCTTAATGAAATTTTGATTCTTTAATAGATTCGTTGCTCGTTCGATTTTATTTTTCGACACATGAATCTTATTTGAAAGAGAGTCGTTACTATGTGAATCTGACCCATTAATCAACATATAGTTCAAAATATCAATCATAATTTCATAATTGTCCAAATAACGTCTTAATGGCAAATGATTTTGTATGATATCTTGATGATGGCGGAAAATTTCATCAATGAGATCTTTTGGCTCATCTGGTTCAATACTGAATTCGCTCCCAAGGGATCCTGATTCTATATCTCTCCAACAAAACACACATTGATGATTACAAAACGGTAATGAAGGAGTAAGTTGTATGCACCTATTACTTTTAACGCCAAAAACTCCTTTGTAACAATTTCGATTCTCTCTTCCGGTCATTAACCTTTGTTCTAGCCAATGACAAGGTTTAATAGCGGTATGCTTACTTTCCCCAATAATTCTGTAGGTTGTCTTAGTATAAGTTTCAACAAACTTATTAGTAATTCTGTTATCGGAGATAAACTGATTTTTCATTAAAGAGCACTTTAAACGTTGAAATCTCTCAACTTATATATAAATAATTGTATCTTATTAAGATATTAAACTACATTATTAAAAATTATAAGTTCAAAAATAATTAGGATCTTACTTTTGAATAATAGCTAAAATGCTCTAAATGATTAAGTTGTATAACTAGCAAGGGAAATTATAATGTTAAATAAAATAAAAAGTGAAATACTTAATTTTGGTCTGAAGTTTCTCAGTGTAGATGAAAAAATCGTCAGAATGATTTTAGAGACGAGGCCTTCAAATATTAACGAAATTGTTATCCTTCCAGCGATTAAACTTGTTATGAAAAAATTATTGCGAAAATTAGAAAATAAGAGAACTTATGGGAGAGTTCATAATGGAGAATTAAACAAAGTAAAAGTTAGTGTAATTAGATCTTTAGTTGGGGCTCCAAATTGTGCGATCGCTTTAGAGAGCTTGAGACGATGCAAAACGAAAATGGTGATAAGACTAGATACGTGCGGAGGTATTGAAACCCCAAATATGGAAATGAAAGTTGGAGATATCTTAATTCCCCAATCTGCGTATTGCGATGATGGTACGAGCCCCCATTACATACGTGAAAATCCCGCGATTAGTAATGAATTAGATTTTATTTCAAATCCTCTCTCCAAGTTTCAAAATCTTCTAACGGGAAATCAATCAATTTTTATTTCCCATCCAGATAATATATTGATGGAAACTTTATTGAAAGCTGGACTCTCCCTTTTTCCACAAAATGTGAAAAAAATAAATTTATGGACCACCGATGCTCTATTTTGTGAATCTTTAGAGTTTATTAGGGCTCTTCAATCTGTCGATATCCAAGGAATTGATATGGAATCTTCCATCTTGTTTTTACTTGGTAAGGTATTTAATATTAAGACCGCCTCAATCCTCTCAGTAACGGATTTGCCAGGAAGTAGTGGTTTTGATTTACTCCATTCCAAAGAAGTTCATCCTGATATGGAGACGGGGATAGATAACGCAATTAAGGTTTTAATTAAAAGTTTACCGGAGATCCAGAAGCTGAGCCCAAATTAGTGTTATTGAAGGAAAAGTTATAAGCCATTTAGCAATTTACTGAAATCTGGTTCTTTAAAAAACTGATTATACTTTTTTAAGAGCTCAAAATTAACAAGAAACACCTTCTTACCATTTTTATTTTTCGTGGTTCTAACTAGATTTAAATCTTTAAGCTTATTCACATGGTAGAGAATTGTCCCAGGATATACATCAAGAGACTCGCCAACTTTTGACACATTTAAAGTCTCATCTCTTAGAAATTCTTCTAAAATTTTAGGGATTAAAGGATTTAGGAATATAATTTTAAATTTATCATAATCTTGAGGTAAATCGACTTGAAAATAATGAAGGGATTTTCCAATTTTTTTTGATCTGATCAAATTAAACCGTTCAAGAGTCATTACATGCTTTAAGAAAGGAGTTCTGGTGATATTAAGGTTTTTCTCAATTTTCTCATCTCTCGCATGGATTCCTGGATATTCTTGTATGAAATTTAAAATTCTAACTAATTTTTCATTAGTTAAGATTTCTAATTTTGTTCGTCTTTCATTTGTCACAATCCATGTTTTTTCTTCTAAAGTTCTTATAGCGAGGAAGATTTCCTCTTTACTATATCCTTTTCGATAAGAAAGTTTGGCAATACATTTCGCATATAGTTTCTCGATTATAGGATACTTTTGTATCTCCATTTCCGAGGCAATATCAAAATCCGCATCATATCTTTTCAGTTTAAGAATATCTGTAGCGATTTCAAGTACATCTCGTTCAATTTCCGTTAATTCTTCAACCATACGCTCCTTTTGTAGTTTTTCTTCTTCAGCATTCCTAGCTATCTCAAGAGGAGTAAAATCAGCACGCCTAAATGAACTATCTTCTAAATTGTCTTTTTCCTTTAATTTCTTTACTTCTCTTCTTCTTTCCAATGACATTATTAGGCGTTATCCTCTAAAAATTGCACAAATTTAATTTGATCTGCAGAATTCATAAATTTTAGTTGTTCAGCAATTCTATCAAAATACTTTGGTTCAACATTTGGAAGTTTACGTATTCTTTCTATTAATTTACCAGGTATCTCTTTATATAAATCAACTAAAGCTTCAACATACTTAGCTTGCTCCTCCTTCGTCAGGAATGCAAGCTCCTCTAATAGTTCTCTTTTATCTTTTTTAGGAATCTTCAAATCTAAAATCTTCTGTCTTAAATCTTTAGACAGAACTTCAAATATTTTGGTAAAATATTGTTTTACAAGTTTTTTATCTTTTTCATCTTTTACAGGTAAAAGAGAATCATGTAATCTTAAATCGACAGCTTCCTCTATTTTCTCGATTTGATCTTCCCTTTTCTCTTCTTCTTCTTTAACAGGTATATCTTTTATTTTAATCTCAGTGTCTTTTTGATCGGGGATTTCGGGTTGTCTTATTACAGGTTCTTCTTCTTCAGGTTCGACAACCAATGGCTGTGGTTCGACAACCACTTCAGATATTTCTTCTTCACTGACTTTTTCCTCTGGAGGTTCAACCTTTGCCGCAATTTCTAAAGAAGGAGGGATTTTTTCTTCAATAGTAGTAATCTGAGCTTTTTCTGATGGTTTAAACGTAAAAAGAAAAAATATTAGAACTCCCTTTAATATAATAAAAATACCTGCTGCGAAGAAGAGCGTACCCCACACCCCTAAAATAATTACTTTTATAGCATCTCGAAGCTTAAAATAGTTTTTGTCCTTGAGCTTTTTTTGAATTTTTCTATCTATCAACAGTGCTACAAATGAATGTAGTAATAATGCTCCGAAAATGATATATACAAGTCGAACCCCGATACCAAGGGGAAAATTTATGATCATTGAACTACTTACATCAGGTATTCTTCCTGAAACTACAGCAAATATCCCAAATAGGATAATAATAAACCCCGCTTTAGAAGAAAAATAATTCAGTGAATTTTTTGTTAGAATTCCATAATCGTATGCCTTCATGTCTTTGTTTTGCTTATCGGTAAGTACGTAAACAACAATGAGAATACCTTTAATGAGAATAAGTACCCCCGTCCCAAAGAGAATGCATCCCAAAATTCCATAACAAAATGAATCTACAATTATTTCATTGTATTTTTGTTCTTTTATTTTAGAAGTAATCCGAGTTCTATCATAAATTAAAAGAATTAATCCTATTATTCCTAGCAATGATCGATTAACTAGAATGGAAATCCAATTTCCCCAATCAAGTACCATTCCTGAGATCATTGCAAAGGAAATTATCGTAAAGATTAGAATAGGAATGAAAGAAATATTATTAAAAACTTGAATTGCTTTGCCTAAATTAGACGTACTCTTTTCAGACATAGTAATAGAGGGCAGATCTCTTCGTCTAATTGGTGTTGGTGCGGATTTAAATTCTACACCCTCTAGGATGAATGGAGAACCACACCTTTCACAAAAAACTTGAATTTTCTGCTCTATTAAATGAGTTAATTCTTTTGGAAATGCGTACCCACATTCTCTACAAATATATAACTTTCCAGCCATACTACCTACCTATTATAATTTTAGTTTTGATTTATTTCTTTTGATTAATGAGATATCGATAATGGTTTCTGGAAATTGGTTATTTTAAATTGCGTTCCACAATTGACACAAAAAATCATCCCATTATTATAAATTTGTTGAATCATTTTTTCTGAAAATTTCTTCCCACATTCACTACAATACAACGAATTGCTGAAATCTTTCATAACCTGCTCATTCGACGAAGTGCTATCCTTTTGGAAAGGTTTACCAGGTTTCTGTTCTCCTGAAACTAAATAATAAAAAGCTTCACATAGTTTATAAAATCCCAAACCTATTCCTTTTAGGAGATAGTAAATCCCCTTAAGAATATAATATATGAGATATACGATTCCCTTAATCACATAATAAACTAAGGTTATTATTAACGCAATAATCGCAATGACTCCAACTATAGTCAACACCTGCCCATAAATGGGTTGCACTAAATACCATTCAACAAACTCTTCATACCATAGAAGTAAAGTATCAATAATTGTGTTCCAGTCCATTTTCATTCATCTTATTATATAATTTTTCCTTAATTATTAGACACCTACAGTTGATTTTATAGAATTCGTAGTCCAGTTTTTATTAAAGATAATTTTGAAGGACTCCCCATTGAAAATTGATTCTTCTTCCTTTCCTCTAACTAGGTATTAAAAATGAGTTTGTGCCAATTAAGAGATTTAACAGTCTTGTGAAGTGAATGATCATCGTCCACTATTGTGTATTGTAAATTAGTAAACAGTAGTTTTGCTCTTTCACGCGTGTGTTTACATTTCACAATTTTATCATTTTTTCCATGGAAGACAATTACCGGGACACTCATTGGAGGATGATTACGAGGTTTTAGTTTTCGAGAGACTAAAAGGGGCGCTAACAGGATCATTTTTTCAACTCTTTTGGGATTTTGGAAAACGAAAAGACTTGCCATTAATCCCCCAAAACTTGAACCAATTAACACTAAAGAATTCTTAGAATTTAAAATTCGATTCAATTGATCCATTCTCTTCGGGAGCAAATCGTACATCAAGACATTTGGATCAAATGGTTCAAAATCCGGTGTGAGAATTTGAGGTATGAGTTCTTTAAGTAACCTACCTTTAAATCCGTGTCCTGAACTTTCTAAACCATGGATAAAAATAACATTATAATTTTGGGTATTTGTCATTACATTACACAAATTTTCTTTCTCACTTATTCATCATTTAATGATGAGTAATTTCTATTTTCTTCTTCTTGATAAAGTCTCTTCTCTTTTTTGTGACCAAAATATACTAACAAGAAAAGGATAGAGAAATATATGATAAGGGCCAGCATTGTATAGAAATAATACTTATAAGTGAAACTCATTATATGCAAAGCTGCACCGATAATGAATCCCGTGAATAATCTTGATACGGTCGAACTTTTTCTCAACAATAGTCTCTGAGTCCCCCAATCAATAAAGTTGGGTATCGGCATAATAATAATCAAAAATAGGGCAATTTCAGCACTTAACTGCGCTTGAAAAATTTTTTCTATCATTTGAGTTGTGAAAAATGCAACGAGCCCCCCAATAATTACTCCTGAACACCTTGAGCAGAAATAAATTTTCGTTCGACCAAAATTGAGATGAAAAGTATGATCACTTGCTGAAATAGGATGGTGGGTAAACCACATATAATACAATTGTCTTTCGGTTGTTGCAAATCCTCTATCATATAAGATGAGTAATATCGGGATAATAATTATAATAGAAACTACTGATTGGATTAAATATTTAAATCCAAAGTTGAAGATTATCATCTCCAGAGAATATTGATTTGGATAAAAGAGGAGTTGAACCAGGATTATAATCCCCATTATGATAAAAGAAGTAATCACCAGCTGCAAAAATGCGTAAAATACTTTAGTTCTATTGTGATACTTTAAAGGCTTGTATTTGTATAATCCGACCAAAAATCCTAAAATTGCCACTATCAGGCACCACTCAATATAGATTTCATGATAAAAGGCAATTTGATAAAACAGTTCAGCAAAAAATCCATCGATTAGCCCATGAAACGGCCCTGCTAGTACTGAAAGGAATGTAAAAGTAGTTAGAGTAAAACCAACTCTTATTATAAAGTCAATATTCTGGATATAGAGAGTAGAAATTGACCCAAAAAACTCCGCTATATTCACATAAGAAGCAATAATAAAGAAACTAATTAACAAGTTTAAAAAAATTGATCGTAATTTACTCTGTGGTTCTTCTTTTTGAGATAGTTCATTCAAAGTACTATATTATTCTCCTTATCAGTCATATCTTAAATTAATGTCATTTTAATTAAATATTTCATCAAGTTCCTCAATTAGTTTTTCTTTCGTAAGCTCAAATCCTTTCCTTAATACTCTAAGTATGACATCCTTACCAACAGCTACGGAGAGAATTGAATTGTCACGCTCCACAATTGAGATCCCTTCTTCATTGTAGTCCAATTGACGTCTTAAAGCTTGAAAAGCTTTATCTTTGGTATTAAACGCTGCCCTTGATAACTCACTGTATGTGCTTATGTCCTTATCAACTTTTAATAAAAGAATACTCTCTTCTACTTGTGTGATAAAACATTTCTTAGTTACATCCCTTAATTTCCGGTAATTCCGATGATTTTTTTTGCACTGTCTGTCAGTTTGGTCATTTTCTAAATACTTGGGAAAATTCCGATTAATAACCTGATTAAAAAACTCACTTGAGATGTTTCCATTTGTTAACAATTCTTTAGCTGTATCCAAGGTGACTCTTATTTGCTCTAAAGTTCCAATCTTCGCATCTTTATCCGACCAGTATTTATAAAACGTTTTTACTATCGGTTTAACCAAGACATTCAGTACACCCACATCAAGTTCGGTATCAATTAACGATTTCCCGTAATTTAATGAAATTTCCATCTGTTTTATCATTCTCTTTTCTATGATTTTATAGTTTCTCTCTACAACGTCCATGATAACATCTCCCTTTCTGATGATGATTTTTAAGTAATTTATTTTCTTTATTTTACCCTAAACTCAGTTTTGATTATAGGTTTCATTTAATGATTTGACAAACTCCGCTCTTGTTTTTTCATATCCTTTCCTCAGCGCCTTAATAATAATTTTTCGACCAACAGGAAGTTTCAAAATAGCAGGATCAGCTTCTACGATTTTTATAGCTTCATTTGTAAAATTTAATTGTTTCATCAAATTATGTTCTGCAGATTCTTTTGTTTTAAAGGCAACTCTACATAAATCGCCATAATTATCTACATCCTCTTTTACATCCAATAATTTCACGACTTCTCTTAAGTAATTAGAAAAAGTTTCTTTACCCGCTTGTGCCAACTTTTGATAATTTTTGTGTCCCTTGTGACATTGTCTTGAGATTTGATCTGCTTCAAGGTATTTGGGATAATTATTCTCTATAATTTCATTAATGTTTTCTGGGGAACCTCCATTTAATAACACTCTCTTACCCGATTCTAATGTAAGATTGATTTGCTTAAGTGTACCATCTCTAGCATCATTTTGAGCCCAATATTGATAAAATGACTTCACAATTGGTCTAACAATGAAATTTAAGAGTCCGGTATCCAATTCTGTATCAATTAGGTTTTTCCCAAGTTTTAAAGAAATTTCCATTTGTTGAATCATTCTTTCCTTGATCAGTTGAAAATTTCTTTCTAAATAACTCACTGTTGAAGCTCCGATAAGTTCAAAATAAAAATATTTATTCTAAAACACAATTTAATATAATTAAAAGAATATTTTACTCTTAAAATAATTTCATAAGTTTTATACTCTTAATTTTAAGAGTTCAAAATTTCTGAATAATTTCATATTATATGAGAAAAAATTTATAACACATCCGAAATAGGAAATTAATAAAAAATGCGCTATATCTTTAAAGTTTTAATTCTCGGTAGGGATCCTGATCTTATTCATTTCTATGCTTCAAGTGCATTTGGGGAACTTGGAGAAGATAAAGGAACCTATTTTGAATGGTATAAAGAGATTAAAATATTTGAGGATGTTTGCGATTTAGAAATTGATGCAATAACCGATATCTCAGCAGATTTAGATGACATAATTCCAACTGAGGATGGAATCATTTACTTTTTGAATCCTTTAATCAAAGAAGATTTTGAACTCTTTGAGATGGTTATTCCTGACATTTTTTCAGTAAAGCGTGATATTCCCACCATCATCATTTTTTATGATGAGAATGGAATTCTGCCGATTTCGATCAATGATTTATTGGTAAATATATGGGTTAATTATCCAAGTCTTGAAGCGTTTGTTAATCTAAATCCTCGTGAATTTCATCAAGCTCTTCAAGCTTTAGCATTAGCAATGAAAAATGGAGAAACACCTCTTAATATTGAAAATGCGTGGATGCGGTTCCCAATATTTATCCAAATGGCAAATGTATATTTCAACAATAAGAATTATTATTATGCAGCTGAGGCTGTGAGAAAAGCAGCATTAATTGCTGAAATTTACGGTAAAGAAGAATATTATATTATATCTGATCAAGCAGCTAATCTCTACTCAAAAATTAATTTATATTTAGAAGCTAGCCAAATAATAGAACCTATAGATAAAGAAAAGGCAAGGAATTTTAAGAAGTTGTATGCTGAGGCGATGATAAGAGAAGGTAATATTTCCTTTAATAAAGGTGAATACGAAGTAGCAGCAAAACAATATGAAAGGGCTGGACAATGGAGCAGTATAGAATCATTGGATAAAGAAATGGTTGATGAAGCATTCAAATTAGCAATAAATTCCTGGATTTCAGCATGTAACATAACGAACGCCTTTAGGATTCTTGATAATCTCCCTCACAACAAGGCTCTAGCTATTATGAAGGAGATTGTAATGAAAATTGGAGAAGCAGCCACCTTTTTAGTAACAAATCAAAATTTTGAGTTGGCTAAAGACCAATTATATATGGCCATAAATAAGTATCAAAGAGAAGCACTATCTGATGAACTGAAAGATCTTACCCTCTGGCAAACAGAAAACTTAATAAAATATATGAAACACCAAGTAAATTCACAAGAAATTCACGCTGCGAAGTATTCCTATGATGAGATAGAAAATATGTGGGAATCCTATAATGTAGAAAAAACAAATCTGGACGCTACTTTAAAAAGATTAATTACTTCCTTTCTTGAAATAAATAATTTTAGGATAGCAACTCTTCTAATCCATAAAATTAATTCTCGGGATCTTAAAAAAATGTTAAGTGATCGCAATGCTGAATTTGAGGAGGAATATAATGCCTCAATAAGGGAAGAGCAAATGGCGATTATACAAAATGGGGTAGATTATTTAACAGAGTTCGTTGATCTTGAACTTGATATCATTGCTGAGATGAATAAAGAGAAAATTCAAGAAGCAGATGAATTAGTTAATGAAACTAAATATCTCAAAGCAGCAGAACACTTAATGGATCAAGCTAATTTCCTTAGATCGATGGGAAAAGAGGAGATAAGAGACCGGATTCTAACTAAATCTTTGGATATTTTATTAGGGGGAGATATTTTTGAAGAATTTTTTATAACTTTTAATGGGTTGTCAATAGGAACTAAAAAGAACTATTTAACCAGAATTTATCATATTTATCTTGATAAAATTAAAAGTATTGAGACCATAAGAGATTTTAAACATATAACCAAAATTTTAGATGAATCAATTAGAATTTACCGTAATCATTTACTCTATAATGAATCAAAAGAAATTAGTCTAATCTATATTAAAAACATTAAACATGAAGCTCTAAGACTTCTTGAAAGTGATCCAACCTTAATAGGAATAAGAGATGCCAATATTCTTGTTAAAAATGCTAATAATATATCAACTGCCTATTTAGAAAAAGAAGAAAAATCAAACCTAAATTTCGATAAAATTTATAGGAAAATTGCTGAAATCTATATTGAGGAAGGTGATTTACCCTCTGCTCACGCCTACAATGATAGAATTAAGAAAGCTGAATATAAAACTGAAATTCATAAGAAGATTGATATAATAGAATCAGAAGAAAGCGCAATTCGGATAAAGAAAGTAGAGGAATCTCGCAGAGGAGAAGTATTAAAAGAAAGACTATCATTTATCCAAACTAAAGCACGAGAAGCTCAACTTGATAAACCAAAACTATTAAGAGAAAGAAATAGCTTAAGGAGAACTGTTTTTAAACGACCTCTTGAATATTTAGAGGAGGGTAAATTTGATCTCGCAATCAATTTATATAAACGTAATGTTAAGGTCCTAATTGCAAGGCAGAATTATAATTTAGCTGGAGTATCTTTAGCAGTTGTTAGTTTGTTATTAATAAAGGAAGAGAAATTTGATGAAATTGAGAATTTCTTAGAGGAAATACAGAGTGAGTTAGCAGGTTTAAAAGATTTATTCTCTGAAACATTTCCCGTTACCCTAGTTGTATATGTAATTGATGTTAAACACTATCAAAGTGAGCAACAATTCAAAGACGCAGTATCTTACATGAAATTTATTCCGCTTTTCAAAGAAGAATTAGAAATATTGCATAAATTTCTTGGTGAAGATTATGAAAGAGAAGAGGAAATAGATTCTAAATCTGTTACAGCGGGGGACAGAGAAAGAACAGGATTATCGCACCAGAAAGAAATAGAAATTGATCAAAGTTATGCAAAATTACGATCCAAACTAGGAGAATTACGAAGAGAAAGAGAAGAGATTTTAAAAGGACGTAAAGCAATGAGACGGATGGTTTATGGAAAGATCTTTTCCTCTTTAGAAACCCAAGATTTTAAAGAATTAGCAACTAGATACTATGATCTTACTGAAGTGATGATTAGAAGAAAAGATTTTAATACCAGTGCATTACTTTGTCTTTTATATGGATTATCCTTATTAAAAGCAAAGAATTCAGCGGGAAACGTTAAAAAGAGTATTAACACTTTCTTAGACAGCCTGGGAGTGAATAAAAATCTTGTACTAGATACGTATTACGTTATGCTGATTTTATTTCTTACTGACATATTTGTGTATAACCTTGAAAAATATGTTGCTAAGGTTAAAGAATTATTAGATGTATTACCTCTTTTTGAGGAAGAAAATCAGTTGGTTGATCTTGAAATTTAAAATACTCAAACGATTGTTTGTTATAATTAGAATTAATCTACAATGTTAGCATACTTCTGAAGGTCTTTTACCCTCATTCTTAGGGTGACCTCTGTAACTCTTGCAAGATTACTAATCTCCTTCTGAGTTCTGTTCTCATTAGAAATTTTGGATGCTATATAGATAGCAGCAGCAGCAATTCCCTTAGGATCCTTACCTGCTGAATTAAATCCACTCTCTCTAGCTTTTTCTATAATCTTCACGGCAATATTTCTGCATTGCATTGAAAGTTTTAATTCCTCGTTGAATTTATCAACATACCTATCAGATGAGAAATGTTGGACTTTCATTCCTAACTTTGGAAGCACTTCCATAAGAATCAAACGATAACTTTTAATTACTTTTTTTTTAGGAATTTGAGCAACATTCGTTATTTCCTCAGCGGTTCTTGGTATGCCATGCACTTTTAATGCGGCAAATATTGAAGCGGATAAAAGGGTGTCAATACTTCTTCCCATGGTTAATTTCTTCTTAACAGTTTGTGTATAAATTCTTAGTGCATCATCCGCTACAGCATCTGGTATTCCTAGCCTCTTTTGTAATCTTTGTAAGTTAGGTAGAGCAATCCATAAATTTCTTTCAAAACTAGTTGTTAACGATCTATGAATTTTTGCTAATCTATTAAATTTTGATTTATATTTAGGGCTTAATAATGTACCCCTCGCATCTCTAGATCCCCTTATAATCGTCCGCGGACCAATTGGGCTGTAAACTCTCTCACTGCTCTTTCGTTTCTGAATTTCTTCCTGAGTAAATGCTCGTCGAGGGCTGTCATCGAGAATACGAGAATACACAAAACCACAGTTTAAACATACAGAAAATCCATCTTCTTCACTAATTTTAGGACTATCGCAACAAGGAGGACCTTCCTCCCCGTCATCCTCGAAGAAATCATTATCTCCAAAATGTGATGGCATAATCGCTTAAACTCTTAAAAGGTGGATTTGGATGTTTCCATATTTTGTAAATACATAAACAAATAAATATTTAAGTTTAAGTCAATTTAAATTTAAACCGTAAAAAACTAAAACAAAAACTTTATAATCAGTATCATAAAAATTTATTAAAGCTTAATCAACTATTAATACTTAAAGAATATTCGATTTACCATGTCCTCAGACGAGATTTCTGACATTATTAAGTCATTTTACAAATTTTTGGATCCTAATTCAGTGAAATTAGAAAAACTGAGTGATATAGAAGATATTTTAAAATTACCCATTACTGCTTACAAATTTATTGATAAAGAAGAATCATCGATGATAAAACAATTAATGGATATTTCTAAAATTGGGGAGGCATCTGACCTCAATAAAGAAAATCCATTTGATGTTTTAATGAAAATTGAAGAGTCAGATGAATCTCTTGAATTAAAAGAGAGTTTAAAAGAGAAAATTGAAGAATTAAAGGTAAAATATCCTACCTTAGAAGACAAATTAAAAAAAACAGCTACAATTAGTTCTCTCATCTCAAGTGTCAAAGACGAACATGAAGGAATTGTCCTGGCTTCTCAAAAAGTCCTGGTAGTTGGATTAGATAACGCAGGTAAAACAGCAACATTATCAAAATTCGGTGGACGCCTAGGAATTAGTGATACCATCGCGACTCATCCGACTAAAGGAGTCGTTAGAATGAAATTTGGCAATTCCAAGATGAGTTTATTCATTTGGGATCTAGGTGGGCAACAAGAATATCGGGAACGGTATTTGAGTAATCCCGAGCAATATTTCGTTGAACTCGATTTATTGCTCTTCGTAATTGACGTTCAAGATCCAGATAGATTTGATGAGGCTCTTGAGTTCCTTGATAAAATACTTGACTCATTAATTATATTAGAAGAAAGCCCGTATATTCTTGTTTTTATTCATAAATTTGATCCAGATATCAAAAATGATCCTAAAATTCAAATTAGTGTTGAGCTATTGAAGGATAACTTAAGAGAATTGCTCAAAACTAAGCCATATAATTTTGATATTGAGATTTATTTAACCTCCATATATTCAATGATTTCTCGTGAACCTCAATTTGCAAAATATATTAAAAACCTAATGAGCTCCCATTATTCGTTAACTGATCCAACTGTTCGAAAAGTTGAAGGATTAGGAAAAACTCTTGAAGAAACCTTAAATGCAGTAATTCGTTTATCAGAGAGTATTTCAACACAGCTCAATGATTTCGATAGTCGGTTACGAGCTCTTGAGGCAGGAGCCTTTCAAGCAGCTCAGAGTGGTTTACCTCTTGAAATATCTAATCCTTCTCAAAGCACAGCTCGTCGCTCAGAAAATGCTAGACTGCAGGTTCTTAATGAGTTAAAAGATCTATTTGGAAAAAGAAGAAGCTTAGATCTCTAAACTTATCTTTTTTTATGATTAATTTTTTCTTTAATCATTTTGTAAGTAGCAGTGAAAATAATAGTAGAATAAACTCCAATAGTTATGATAAGATACCAAATATTCCTAAATAGCATCGAATTTATAGTTCGGTATTCAATTACATATATCGCAAATTCTTCAAAATATGTAAGCATTATTCTAAACACTGGACCGATTAAAAAGAATGTCAGAAGGAATCCAATGATCCCGATTAAGTAACCAACGATTACATCAGAGGGATAATGAACACCTAGCTGTATTCTCGAAAATAAGACGATTATTGTTATTATCTGGGTTACAATTAATATTATAGGATAAAATAAACACAAAATTCCGATTAATAATCCATATGCCGTAATATTATATGCATGCCAAGATGGAAAACTTTTGGAACTCGGTTTTCTTTCAAGAACTATGAGTTTATTATCATCTAATCTCTCAAAAGGACGCAATCTATTAACAAAATGTTTGATTGCAACAATTACTATCAACCCAATTAAAAAAACAGCCGAAAAATTTGAGAGTAGGTAAGGATCATACCATACGAATAGAAAATAGGCAATTAGAGAAAGCCAAGTTGTTTCTCTACCAAAGAAAGAAATAATTTTTATTAAAATAGTACCTCTCTTTCGTCCTAAATTATTATACTTTAAAATAACCCTTTGGTCCCATCTATCAACTTTTTCTAAGGTTTCTTTAAAATCCATTATAAAATACAGTTCTATTATCTTTAAATTGAATTTAAAAATTTACATGCCTTTTTAACCTTTGAAATTTTACTTTCGAAGTAGTTCAAAGAATGAGAATCTGACCCAACAAAAAATTTCCCCCCATC
>JAEOTL010000331.1 GCA_016839845.1 Promethearchaeota archaeon | reverse complement strand
CGTAATTCTTTCCAATGTATCAGATCGTTGCTTATTGCATGACCCCAAGCTTTATTTGCATCAGAGCCATATAGCCATCCAAAGGGATTATGCTGGTAAAACAGGTGATATTCTCCATCATAATAGACTAAACCATTAGGATCATTATTCCAACCTCGACGTGTTGAGAAATGGAATTGAGGTCTCAGTGGTTCTTTGTAAAGGATTTCTTCTCCAGGAAATGTATCAGCCTGATAAATCCTATTAAAAGCATTATTTTCTTCGTCTATCTGAATGGTCACGTGTTCACCCACAAATTCTGAAACATCAAGAAAAACCCAAAAATCAGGTTCGTCTATCGCTAGCGAAACTTCAAATTCACGTACAATTTTACCATCTATAATAACATGTACTAAACTTGCTGTTTCTCCCTGTCTAATGGGAAAATTCAAATATTGTTTTTCAATCGTAAACTCACGAAAAATAATTTATCACTTCTTGGTAAGTAATTTTAGATTATTTAGATCTTTTTCTAATTACTTCTTGGTCTAATCTCTTTGAATCAACCTTATTAAGATGTTCCCGTTATTTTCACGCGCGTCAAAGCAAGCAAATGCTGGACCGTTCTTAGGTTTACCACTGAACACTACGGGTAGATCCCTATATATCATAGTTGCTGCTTCCTTTTCGAGATCATCTACTAGAAAAGCCATATCAGCTACACCTTCACCTCTGGTGTCCATTGATTCGGAATAAACAGAACTTCCTTCAAGGGGTTGGATGAACTCAAAAGCCACTGGGCCCACCTGACCAGATCGTACTCTAACCTTAAAAGTTGAACCCACAGATTCACTAGATACATTGATTGGGTCAAGAGAGCTGCTATTAAGCTCAGTTTCGGGTTGAAAATCGATGATGTCTAGCCTCTCCCAGTACTCAACAGCCTTATCAAGATCCCTTACTACAATACCAATTCCATGGAAGTTCCAATCTTTTAGAATTGGATGTGAACGATTGTGATCTATCCATGCTTGTTCATGCTTGAGTACAGGAGGTCTGAATGATATATCCACGTTACCATACTTGCGAGTGTCAAGATGATTTTCCATAATAAGATCACCTTGCCTGAAGCTCGACATTTCCTCGCAACCTTTTTTCAGTAGGTTATTTGTCTCTGCGTTGATATCTGGGACGTTGTAACAAAGATGGGTAATACCCTCAAATGTAATATTCATAGGTTGCCCAAGCTCAACTAGTAGATCCCCAACTTGGCAATTTTTATCCATAAATTTATACATTTCTTTTCTTCTTCGATTGGCATCTATCTTTATTGGTTTTCCCGGTCCGGTGCCACCATTTGTCGCTGCAACTGTATCATTCTTATAGAATTTAACTTGTTCATCCTCCGCCCAATATGGGGGATTTTTCTGATAATCCAAGCCCATTACTTGAGGACCAACGCTCACACCCATCCTCGTATTTTGATAATAATCCAAAGTATCATTCCAGTCTCTAACATAGAGAGCAATATGATGCAATTTCCAGTCTTTTTTCAACATTTTATTCACTAGTTTTAAAATTTTGGTTCTATTAATTTTGATCCTCAATTGTTAACGATCCCTAGGATAATGGCCTCGTATAATTAACAGTTCACCAGTTATTAGATCAGATGCTGGTGAAACTAGAAATAAAGCCAAGTCTGCAATGTTTTTAGGCGCAGGAGGGCGTAATAATCGAGGGACTGTTGTACCTTCTTCATACATATCGGGAGTTAAGACTCCCCACTGTATTACTCCTTTGGTAGCTGTTAACCCAGGAGCAATGCAATTCACGTTAATGTTATATTGTGCCCATGAAGCAGCTAAGTTTTTGGTTAACGTAATGACGCCTGCCTTCGCTACTGAATAATGAATCATGTCTGGGGAATATTTAACTCCAGCTACTGAGGAGATGTTGATAATCTTACCTTGTTTCTGCTCGATCATTACCTTACCAGCGGCGATACAGCCAAGAAAAACGCCAGTGAGATTGAGGGCAATGATTTCATTCCATTCTTTAATAGAAATCTCTTGTGGTGGAGTCGGGATTCCACGACCAGCGTTGTTGACCATTATATCAAGCCGACCGAAATGATCTACAGTTTGTTTGACTAAATTATCAACTTGTTCTGGAATACATACATCTGTGGCAACGGCAAGAGAATCGGGTCCAATTGCCTTGACTTTTTCAGCAACTCTATCAATATATTTCTGTGTACGACTTGCTACTACAACATTGGCACCTGCTTCGGCATATGTTAAAGCGATACTTCTACCAATACCGCGAGATCCACCAGTTATTACGGCTACTTTTCCATCTAAAACTCCCATTTGTTTCACTTTTGAGCTTAAAAAATAATTTTTAAATTGATTTAGAAAAATACAAGATAAAATAAAAAGAAAATCAAATCATTATATTTTATGTTCTGTTCTAGCTATGATACCGTCTTGAAGTTCCTTAGGAAGTGTCACAAAATAGTCACTGTAACCAGCCACCTTTACTATAACATCCCGGAATTTATGAGGTTCCTTCTGAGCAGCTTTTAGTGTATCTGAGGAGATAACGTTAATCTGAACTTGAAATATCTTCTGATCTGCAAATGTTCGTATCATATCCATACATCTTTTTATCCCATTTTCACCTTTAAAAACCTCAGGATCAAATCTCATATTGAGCGTTACCCCGCAAAGCAGTTCAACATGGTCGATCTTTCCATGAGATTTAAAAACTGATGTAGGACCGTTCAAGTCAGTGCCAGCACATGGTGACCAAGCATCTGATAATGGTTCCCCGGCTAATCTTCCAGAGG
>JAEOTL010000115.1 GCA_016839845.1 Promethearchaeota archaeon | reverse complement strand
TTACAGGAATTCGATGCTGAATGTATTAATATGGATGCAATTCAAAGCAAAAAATCCATCACTTTTTCGGATAAAGAACCTACCACAAGAACAGTTCATAGTAAAGAAGTAGTAGATAAATTAATCCGAGCCGCTGAAACTGTTAACGTGAAATCAAGGATAGCAAGTTTAGGAGGTGGAAGTTTCATTGAAAAAATTGTGGGTCAGCTAAGTGGGGGGACTGACGCTGCGGCCTTTTCAAAGTCAAAAATTAAGGCCAGTACTATTACGGGATTGAGTTTATTGAAAATGGGGCAATTTTACCATCAAGAGACAGACACTCCAGAAATGATAGAAGAGGGAGCATTGGAAGCGACTTTAAAGATATGTATTGGGTACTTGATAAATGAGTCTGAAAATGGTTAATTTTCAAAAAAAAAAGATCTTGGTAATTTTCTCTTAATTTCTTTTTCTGGGATATATCAATTTTGCTAAGAGGAATACAAGTGTCATTGGGACGACACCAATTGCTAGTATGGCAAATAAGGATTCAATAAAAAGGTTAGGAAAAATTCCATTGAAAAAAACCTGACCAATTGTATTAAATAAATAATGAACTATTATACAAGGAATTAAACTCCTTGTTCTCATAAAGATATATGCTAAAGTAACACCTAAGCAACTAGTATAGATTACCTGTATAATCGTACTATACCAATTTAATCCCCATATTAAATTAACGAGATGATATAAACCAAATAACACACCATTTAGAATAATTGTCGTTGTTTGTGTATATTTCTTTCTTTGTAGATTTAATATCACTCCTCGAAAAGCTACCTCCTCCCATACTGCGGGTATCAGCATGAAAATGAAAAAAAACCATCCTAGATAAAAAGGAAATGGTGCTGGATGAGGATTTTCTAAATACCAGTGTGCAAAATTAATTTCCCCTAATATAATAGTAAAATAAAGAGCCGATAAGACATATACATAGAAAATTCCAAAACCTATTAAAAAATTCTGCCACACTGGCTTAATCTTACTTAAACCAATTGTTTGAGTGAATTCTTTAAAAGTTTCCTTCTTAGGTAATTTTAATCCATATGGAACTGTTATTAGCCAAAGCAATGCCAAGAATCCAAAATTTAGAACAAAATTAATAATGATTACACCTGTAAAAGTGAGATTGGAAAGTAAAGGTGAAATGAGTAGAATAATAGGAAATAGTAGAAAGCCCCAAATAAAATATAAAACCAATAACACAAGAGTTCCTACATTAACATGCTCCCTTAGAAAACCACCTGTTTTGTATTCTGCCATTTTCTCAAATTTGGGGAACATCCGAGTAAAAGCGAATATTAAAGATACCATGCTTCCAATACCAATTACCATTAAGATAAGTAATGCTATGAAAATATTGAATATCGAGAGTAAAACGATACCTATCATCATAATTCCAAAGTATATTCCACCCTCAATTAAAATCATGAGAAACCATTTCAAATATTTGTGTTCCTTATTGAGCTCTTCAATGACATATTTATACTTCATTTTACCGAAGAAATGAATTTTAATTTCAAACATTGCTAACACTAAAGTCCACGCAATAGGGAGGGTTGCTAATAATAGTACAAAGATCACCATAGAATTTGTCATTAAGACCAAAGTAATAGACATTATGATAAGGGATAATCCCTGGATCCCCAACATTAAAATTAACTTCGCTTTTGCTTGATCTCTAGGGAGAATGGGTAGTGAAGCAACAGTAGAGGAGCCTGATTCTTCAAGGTTTAAGAATCCCGCAACTAACATAGGAGGTATAAACAAGTACACTGCCAGTATAATCGACCATAAGGCTAATATCCCTCCAGTTGAATTAACCTCTTTAATGACTCCTGCTTGTAATGTCAATACCAGAATTAGAGGATAAAATATCGGAAAGAAAATAAACATGAATGATTGAATATCCCGTATACTAGAGACTAGATCTTTCTTAATGTAGGCTAAGATTGATGGAGCACGTTTAATTTTAACATGAATTTCTTTTGATTCTTCTTTTTCTATTGTTATCTCTGAGGAGATGGTACTACGTAGTGCTCGTCTAGCGACACTTAATAATCCCCAAGTAATTAGCCCATATAAGCCAACACCAATGAGAGTATTTATCAGTACCTCCGAAGGAAATTGAAGTGGCATTGCACTTAATGTAAGAAGATATCCTGGAGCAAATGGGAATGGAATTAAGCTTAATACACTATTGATGACCGTAGGAGGTTCTGTTGACTTGAAAATATGGAGAAATGTGTCAATAGCACTGAAACCATAAGTAAACATTAAACCCGATCCGAAAGCAATTACAAAATATCCCATCATAGTTATCATTCTAACTACATTCACTCTCTTGGATTTACCCCTAGTTTCAGAAAATATTGAGCTTAACTTTTCCCCAACAATTACGAGCAAACTAAAATTGAAAACTACATTAAGAAATGAGATTAAAAGTGTTGTAAAAAATATTAATACATTCCCGGTAAAGATTAGCATTGTAATAGGAAAGGAAAATATTAAAACTATAAGTGGGATATCAAGGTTGCGGAAAAGTGTCATAAATCCAATTTTCTTCAATTCTTTTTTCGAAAAGGGAAGGGTTTGTAACCATTTGAAGGAATTTCCTGACATAAAAGAACTGGTTGAAACCATGCCAAACATAAGCATGTATAGTAATGTAATTATAAAGTAAATCGCAAAAATAAAACTCGAAATAAAAGCAATCGTGGTTACTGAGTAGGTACTGCCCCCAAGTTCCTCAGCGACCTGCAAATAAGTAACTAATGGAAGCAAAGGCAAAAACACAAACATAAAAGTGAAAATCAGTTTAAGAGCAAGAAATTGGTTTCTGATGAAATTCTTGTTTTTCTTAAACTTTTCGATAAGTCTCGCTTGGTGGGCACCTGCACTTGCAATCTGACCCTCCATCAAAATTTCAAACGTCGGAAATTTAGCTAACTTATAATATTTTAACTTTCTTTCTTCCATCTTTAAGTTCCCTGCGGATTATTTATTTTAAAGGATGCTCTTAATTTTTTAACTATCTCATTAACAGATGTATCTTGTTCAGTTAATCTTAGAAATACATCTTCTAAACTGGCCCCTACTTTATCCGCTTGCTGACGTAACTCCTCGATTGTTCCGATACCAACCATTTTACCTTTGTTGATAACCCCAATTCGATCGCATAAATCTTGAGCAATTTCCATAATATGAGTTGAAAATAGAACAGTTCCTCCACGTTGAGTATGAAGTTCTAAAATAGATTTGACAACTCGTACAGATTTCGCGTCAAGTCCAGCAATTGGTTCATCCAAAATTAAGAGATCTGGTTCGTGAAGTATTGCCGCAATAATCTGCAATTTTTGTTTGTTTCCATGCGATAAAGTAGCAATTAGCTGATCATAATATTCAATTGCCTCCAAACTCTCTAGATATCCTCTAGCAAGATCAGTCGTTCTTTCCTCATCCAAATCCCTAACTGAAGCGATAAAATTAAAGAGGTTTTTAGGTGTGAGTGATTTAAATATCAAAGGTTCCTCACTAACATAACCAATTCGACGTTTGATTTCAACCTCATTTCGTTCTGGATTAAGCCCAAATACACTCATCTCACCAGCATCTACTTCAAGTAAACCCAAAAGAAGTTTAATAGTAGTAGTTTTTCCAGCCCCGTTAGGACCTAATAATCCAAAAACCTCTCCTTGATGAACAGTAAACGAAAGGCCGTTTACAGCTTTTGTTTCACCAAAAAATTTCTTTAATTGGTTAACTTTAATTATTTCATTATTAGACATCTTGAGTCATAACAATTTATTAGTTTTGATAAATCTTTTTTAAAATTAAAAATGCAACGATATATTTCGTTATATACTTACATATATTACTAAATTTAAATGTTCCGAACCTTCTCCAGATCAAGAGGAAAATTCCTTTTCTGCTAGAATATCATAGTCTTTATTATATATAGGTATATATATTCTTTCAAAATGATAATTCTTCTGATTCAAAACTCACCTGACCTTTTTTCTGATTGACAATCACTATTATCGAAATAATTACTAATAATACCCCAATTAAGTGAAAAATCGTAAATCTATCCCCAAGAAAAATTGTGGCAAAAATTGCAGCAGTTATAGGAGTAGGGGCAAAAATGGTGCTTGCTTTAGACACATCTAAATAAGAAAGGGTTTTATACCAGCATACTAAACCAAAGCCATACACTGCTCCCATTATCGCGAAAAAAATTAGGTTATCAATATCCAACCATATACTGAAATCTAATGGAAAGAAAATAAAATAAGTAGCTATCAAGAAAAGTCCAGAAATAAAGTTGCGGAGAAAAACCATTTGTACTGGGGTAGCTTCTTCTCTGTTAAAAATCGGTTTAGTCATTGTATGACCAACCATCCATAAGAAGGAGATTCCTAGTAGTACACCTACTCCAATTAAAATAGTGATACTAAAATCAACGAGTGAGAAGAATTGAGTAATTGCGATTGTTAATCCTAAAAATAATACAATTGAGAAAATAATTTGTAGTCTCGTTATCTTTTCTTTAAGGAGAATATATCCAAGGAACATAGCAAAAAATACAGTAGTTTTCTGGGTTATAGCCCCATTAATAGCCCCCGCTAAGTCATACCCTACAAAATAAAAAATTTGGTTTACCCCAAAAATCAACCCAATAAATATTAACAACCAAGAATTTTTTTTCCAGTTTGTTAACACATGACTTTTAGAATTATTTTCTTTCCCGTCCTTTCTTATATTTTTATATTCGATTATCACTAGAGGAAAGAAAATTAGAACTTCAACTAAACAAGTCATAGCTGCTGACAAATAAGCATCAAGGCCACTAGGTCTTGAATTCGCAACGATTGGTTGAAGTCCAGCGAAGATTACACCAATTGTTCCAAAAAAAAGACCTTTTTTAGTTTTACTATCCAAGATAATTACTGAAAAGCTAATAGCAATTAAAATCTTTTTAGAATCCAGCTTAGTTATTTTTGGTATGATTAAAGTTTAAAGCATAATAAAAAGAAATAGGAATTGAATTCCTATAAAACATATTAAAGGAAATTTATTTAAAATAATTACCAAATTGGGGAATTTTTTTTAAATCATCTGAGCTAAAAATTGGACCTTCTTTGCACACAGAAATATTATTTTCTTTCCCAATACAGCATGAACCACATAATCCAACACCACATTTCATTTTTCTTTCAAGAGAAGCTTCAATTTTAATATTTTTGGATTCTGCAATATCATGTACTTTTTTCATCATCTCTTCTGGTCCACAAGTAAGAATTAAATCAATGTTATTAGCTGAAATAATTTCGTCAATACTTTCAGTTACAAAGCATTTTCGACCAAAGGATCCATCATCAGTAGTGCACATGGTATTAGGGATGAGTTCCAATAATCTATCTTCAAACATTAAGGAAGCTTTATCTTTAGCACCGATAGCAATAAATGTATTTTTATCTGTATCTTTTAAAGACTCAACTAAAGAAGTTATTGCCGCAATTCCCATTCCTCCTCCCACAATAAGTATGTTAGTAGCATCTTGATAATTCCATGAGTTCCCAAATGGTCCTCTGATACCAATGGGATCCCCTATCGCTAACTCAAATAACTTAGTGGTCCCATCACCAATTTTCTGGACGGTAATTTCAATTTGATTCCCTTCTATTTTCGAAATCGACATTGGCAAGAAATCTACGTCTGGAAGCCACAAGACCACGAACATTCCTGGCTGATATGCTTTTGCAATCTTTTCATTTCTCACTATAAAGCTCTTGATATCAGGTGAATGCTCTACTAAAGATTCAATTTTAACTATATCCGTTTTGGTTCGAGTGATTTCCAATACTAGTTCTTCATTTGATTTTGACAGAGAATTTGCCTTAAGATATCCTTTTTCAACAGCTAAATCAAAAATCTCCTTTCCTCTCTCTGTCCTAATGATTAAAGTTCTCCATTCCTTCTCGCTCCCAATATTCCCTACAGAAATATCTGCAAAAGAACTTGTATAATCAGAACATGAAAAACAAGCATTTCGAATAGATTTATCGTAAAGATAATTTAAAGGAATATCCTTTGTCTCCGAGTTCGAATGTACTTTCATTTTAAACTCTTCTTTATCTGCCCTAATTTTAATAATCTCTTCATTACTAATGCCATATTCTTGAAAACACTGGGAAATAAGTTGATTATAATAGGTTCCAAAACAAAAAGTCCCAATAGCTAATGTAATAAGATCGTATGCCTCAAAATCAAATATTGGGTGATTCTGTAATTTTCGCAAAGATTGGATTTGACAAGGGGTGCCTACTACGGCAATATCTGTATAATCTTTATTGATTGCATCTCCCACTAGTGATATCGTGGGGCTTTGACAGGGTTTATACCCAATTCCGCTAAATAGTTCTTTTTGATTTTCCGCAATCATGGGAAAGGGGAGGAATTTCTCATCCTTGTCTGTTATTACTGCACAATCAATTAAACCAGCTCCCATCGCTGCAAATAATAAAGTAGTAATTGGTCCTGCTTCTACAGGTACATTTTTTTTTGCTTTATCTGTTAGTTTTACTGTTACAATTTCTAAATAATGCCCTAAAATTCTATCATGTTCTTTCCCAAATACCCATTTATCTAGTAATGACAATGGGATCTGTTCTGTTTCTGTTTTTGGGCATAAATTATAACATAACCCAAATCCATCTCTACAAGTGTTACTATCTTTACAAGAACCATCTTCGATTGGAATTTCTTTATCTACATCAAATTTGATGTTCTCACAAAATGCTCCACATGCCCCACAATATACACATTTACCTGTTTTAATTATTTCTGAATCAAGTTCCTGCCAACCTTTTTTGATTTTAGTGACATACATACTTCTAATTTCCCTCCTTTAATTTTGTGATAAAGTCCTGCGCTTCTTTTTTACCAAGTTCAAATGCTTCCATATTCTTATCGATTGTTGAGCTTGGAACAAATTTTTTCAGAGTCTCAATAGCAGATTCTTCTGAGATTATTCCCGAGAGTATGGTAAATGCCCCGAAAAGAATAGAATTGCCAAACACGATATTCCCAAATTTCTCTACTGCTATTTTTTGAACGGGAATGCTTAAAGATTTTTGAATTTGTTTTGCAACCTGGAAATCCTTGATTGTAGAAGGATCCCAGATTAAATATCCCGTGTTTTCTTCAGTCTTAAAATGACTAGGGCTAACACGAGCAGCAGATTCCCCAGAAAGTACAATTAAAAAATCATAAGGTTGTAAAGCTTGAGGATAATCAATAGTGCTAACATTTTTATCTAATTCTACTACGACTTCTGCCCAACATGCTCCTCCTCTAGCACTAGCTGAATAAGCCTCTGTTTGAGTAGCTGCCAAGTTTTCATAAAGTGACGTAGCAGTAATTATCATTTTTGACAATGTAATTACTCCCTGTCCCCCAAATCCAGCAATACGTATTTCATACCGAGTCAACCGTTACTTCTCCCCCATAGCAATTTTCTTTATTTTTTCGTATTCTTCAGAATATTCTGGCTTGGTCGGATCATATCTGAATTCCCCGATTATATATTTATTCATCAATTCCTCTTCTGTCATAAATTTCGCTTGATTAATACGCACACTGTTTCTTTTTATCCAATCAATCATAATACCAGTATTATCCATTTTCTGACCTTGTATACCTAGATTTTCAGCTCCTAAACTATCAAGGTTTTTTCTCCCAAAATATGTAATACAAGGAGTAATGATTTCAATAACAGCGGTACCTTTATGCTTTAAACCCTTTCTAAAATACTTCATTAATGTACGTGGATGAGCCACTGTTGTTCTCGCAACATAAGAAGCACCAGCTGTGAGTGCAAGTTTTACTCCATCAACTCTAGATTCAAACATTTTATAGGGTGTAGTTGAACTCATTGCTCCAAATAAAGTTGTTGGAGCTCCTTGCCCCCCAGTCATTGCATAGATGCTATTGTTAAAAATGAGTATAACACAATCAAGATTTCTTCGGCATATATGCATAAAATGATTTCCTCCAATCCCTAAACTGTCTCCATCTCCAGTAAAAATAATTGGTTTCATTTTTGGGTTTGCCATCTTCATTCCTGTTGCTAGTGCTGGTGCCCGACCATGCAATGTTAATATTCTCTGTGTAGCATGATGTAAAGTCAATAATATTTGTCCATAACATCCTATCCCTATAACTACTGGATGTAATTTGGGATCTACTTTTTCATCTTCAAATACCCGATTAAAGAGATGACCTATTATTCCATACCCGCATCCTGCACAGAAAAGTGACAAATATCTCTTGAAAAATTTTCCTGGCATTGAAATAGAAAGGTATGGATGTTCCGGTTGTTCACTTGGATAAGCTGACATTATTTTGCCATCTCCTTAATAACTTTTAGAATATCATCTGGGTGATGGAAGTCACATATTTTAGGAATTTTTATTATAGGGATATTTAAATCTGTGACTCTCTCAACTTGTTCTGCAATTATGCCGATGTAGTTTAGTTCAGGAACAATAACAGCTTTTGCATTTTTTACTATATCCTTTACTTTCTCATCTGGAAATGGCCACAAAGTAATCAGTCTAAGAATCCCAACTTTAATCCCCTCTTTACGTGCTATATCAACAGCACGATAACTAGTTCTTACGGGTAATCCATAAGCAATAATAATTATTTCAGCGTCATCAATTTTATATTCTTCAGTTAGAGAAATTTTATCTATGTTCGTGGTAAGTTTATCAGTTAGCATCTTTGTAAAAGGAAGCGCCTCTCTTTGAGAAGACATTCCACCAGAATTATGTGCTTGATGAAGAAACATTAAGGGTACATAATCAGTGCCCATAATCGGCGGTTTAGGGATGATGTAGGTTTTAGTTTTACTATCAAAATAAGTAAATTTATGCGTAAGATCATCAGGTAATTCACGAGGAATTACTTTCTTGATAATCTCTTCTTTTGGCGGAATAAACAATGGTTCATGAAGATGCCCTAAATAGGCATCGGAGACGATAAAAACAGGACAACGGTAAGTCTCGGCAAAGTTGAATGCAGTAATTGTTAAGTCGAAAAGTTCTTGACAATTCATCGGAGCCAATGCAATAACACCAAATTCTCCATTACCCGCAAAGCGCATTAAACCTAGATCATTGTGATGCGGTTCAGTAACAAATCCAGTACCGGGTCCATTTCTTTGAACATCACAGAATACAAATGGAATTTCTAAACAGGCGGCCATGCTAATAGTTTCAACCATCAGAGAAAACCCTGGACCAGACGTTGCTGTCATAGCTTTTGCACCAACTAATGAAGCACCCATTACGGCATTTATTGACGCCAATTCATCCTCCATTTGCATGCACACCCCACCCACTTCGGGCATTCTCCTAGCCAAATGTTCAATAACTTCCGTGCTTGGAGTTATGGGATATCCCCCAAAAAAATCAAGGCCTGCTGCTAAAGCTCCCTCAGACATAGCGACGTTACCCATCATAACATGCTTACCTTCTGGTAAATATCTTTTATCATTTATACTACTCATTCTTTTCACCTCATTAAGTTTTTGCTTTCTCACTTGGACTTTCTTTTTCATCTAAAACATAGATACACCAATCAGGACAAGCAAATTCACAGCGTTTACATCCTGTACAATACTTTTCCTTCCCCTCCTTAACTTTTGGAACGTAAGCAATTCTGTAATTCAATTCATCACTAAGTTCCAAAATACCTGTAGGGCACACAGCTATGCATGCTCTACACCCACCACATCTACCTTTGTTTAAAAACAATGAGAACTTCTTTTCCTTATTCTCGATTAATTTTGGAATGTTGTATCATCTTCCTAAATATTTAATTATTGTAAAGAAATATTTTAACAATTATAAATATCAATCAATTTCAAAAGAATTGAAAGTTATGATGTAAAAAAAGTATGGTATAAGAAGATTTAAATCTTATTATAAGAAAATTTAAGTAATGCTACTAAAACCAATGGAACCATACGGTTTAGCTTTAAAGGAGTATTTTGAAGGTAATCAAAATGCAAAAGCTATTTTTCATCGAGAAGATGGACAAACAGAAAACCATTTGTTGCGACTTATTTTCGAAACAAAAGTCAATTTTCTTCTCTCGATAAGCAAGGCATTTCATTATCACGTGGAAACGTGTTAGATATTGGTGCTGGTGTAGGTCCTCATGCTCTTGAAATGCAAGCTTTAGGTTTAAATGTGTTAGCAATAGATATCTCATCTACTGCTTGTGAAATTATGAAAAAGAGAGGAGTAAAGAATGTAAAATGCACCTCAGTTTATAACCTGAAGGAAGGCGGGTTTGACACGATTTTACTAATGGGTCGGGCTATTGGGTTTGTTGAGGATTTATCAGGTTTAAAGAAGTTTTTAGAATTCTCAAGCACTTTACTTAATACAAATGGGTGTATTATCTTAGATTCCTTAGATGTCCGTATGACAACCAATCCAGAACACCTTAAGTATCAAGAAAAAAATCTCCAAATGGGTTACTATTTTGGAGAAATTAGACTTCAAATAGAATATAAAGGGTTAATGGGAGAAAAATTTAGGATTTTATTTGTTGATCCTCAGACACTAAAAAAGATTTCTCTGGATACTAATCATTCTTGTAAAATTGTAGCAAGTTATGAAAATGGAGATTATTTAGCAGAAATTACCTAAATATTAAATTATAGCGAACTTTCTGCTATAGTTTTTAAATCTTTTGCTAAATTTTCATTAATAGATTTGATGGGGGGTTTCCTAAGTAAGTTTGATGCGATTTCTTTAGCCCTATTTCTTGCTGATTTAGAGCCATTTTCCTTCCATGATTCCCTTGTCATCCTATCAATAATAGGACTCGGAAGGAATAGTTCCTTTCTAAAGTATTTCAAGGTAGATGGGTGCGATAATAGTTCTTCTTTTTCCTCATAATCTTTTAATATCGTTGTAGCAAAGGGTGCACCGTAATCTTCAATACCGTTAAGTAATCTTTTAACCATTCCCGCGATTTCATTATCTATTACCAGTTTCTCTATGCTTTGAGTGGATTCAAAATCAAGCATTCCAGGACCAGATATCATATTAATTCCGGCAAGACCAGCAAGTAATGCTCCCATTCCCGCTTCAAAACCCGCTTGACCATCGGGAATTTTTGAATCACTAAGACTCATATATGCATGAGTAGGTAGTTTCAAAAATTTACCCATCTCAACATCTCCTAAATTGATCATCATTGTTTCGATGGCTCCCATGGGGGTGGTTCCATGCTTCATATCAAACACTGCTGGTGATCCTCCCCAAATCAAAGGGGCTCCCTGTTTAGCTAACTGGACTATTACTACACCTGCAAGGCATTCCGCACAGTGTTGGGTGATTGATCCAATCAGAGTAATTGGAGCACTCGCTCCCGCTAAAGGCATTGAAACAAACTCAGAGGGAATCATACTTATTGCAGCATCAATTAAGGATTGGGTTGTTAAATCAGACCATTTCAGAGGAGGGCTAGGACACGCATCAAATATTGCTAAAGGTTTTCTCGCAAGATCATCTTCTGAATTTCTACATGCGAGTAGCATTTCTCTCATAATAGAAAAGCTTTCTTTTCGAAATGTCCCGGTAACTATGGGTTTATGACAATTAGACAATGCTAAATATAATCGATGCCAATCTTGAGCATCTGTTGGAACATCTTGATAAATCAAAGCAGTACTTTGTGCTTCAATATACTTTAATTGCTCTACGACTTTTGAAAACCTTATAAAATCTGCAGATTTTCCTTCCCTTATCTTTCTTGTGTTTTCATCAAGAATAAAAATGGCTGCAGAGCCTGGGTCAAAATGAACCTGATCCTCTTTTAATTCCATATGTTCCTCACCTTCCCTATCAAATAACTTAATTTGATGAGGAGTAGTCCCCAGACATTTTTCTACCAAATCTGATGGAATAAAATAACGTTTGTTTTCATGGTTTAATCCAAGCTTATCAAACATTGCGATTGCTTGCTGATTTTCAATGAAGACTCCTTGAGTTTCTATAATTGATTTGGCTTCTTCTAATATTAATCTTTTATATTCATCATCTAATACTTTAATTTGCGGTCTAATTATTGGCATCTAAGGTATTCCTCGTTATATAATTCTAGATTGAATCAATAATTTTTCGAATTTCATTAATTGTCTGTGGTGTTGTTCCACAACATCCACCAACTATCTTTGCGCCTAAATTTATCATTTTTTGAATATCCTGGGCAAAATCTTGTATAGGTTGATCATAGTAAGTATTAATACCCTCAACTCGAGGTTGACCCGCATTAGGCTTAACAGAAATTGGTTTCTCTGTAAGATTAACAGCTTGTTCTAATAAATCAATCATATCCGCTGAACCAAGAGTGCAATTTGCTCCTATTACATCAACATTTTCCGTTTCCAACGCTCTTAGACATTTTTCTAATGAATCTCCCATGATGGTAAAGTAACCCCTCTTCGTCTTCTTATATGTTATAGAAGCAATAATGGGTTTGCTTGATACTTCTCTTAATGCTTGGATGGCCGTTATAATTTCCTGTAAATCAGATATGGTTTCAATATGAAACAAGTCAACTCCTTTTTCTAACAACTTTGCTTGGGTAGTGAAGCTAGAATGCCATTCTTCGCTTGTTGCTTCTCCCACCGGAGGTCTAAATTCTCCTGTTGGACCAATATCCCCAACAATTAAGTTTTCTGTCGGACAAACTTCTTTTATGTTATCCAAAGCCTTTTCAATTATTTCTCCAATTCTTCCTTCAAGGTTATGACGACGTAAATTTAATGGGGTCGATCCAAATGTATTAGTTTGACACATATCAGAACCCG
>JAEOTL010000330.1 GCA_016839845.1 Promethearchaeota archaeon | reverse complement strand
GGAAAAAGCTGTTTAAGCAAGCGGATATCAGAGCCCGATTTTGTTGCAGGAAAACCAACTGTTTGTTTATCTAAATGAATTTGAAGATCCCGATAAAGATCATCATTCTCACTCATTTTAACACCCTCCTAAATTGAAATTTATCCTTTCAAAATTATTGGATTAAGGACTAAATTAATTCCCTTAATTATAAATTTGATGTTTGAATTTAATGAAAAACTTGGAAAGACTAAATTTATTTAAATTCTAAGAAATAATCTGTAATGTGCTGATTTATAATTATGGACGAAAAAAAACCTTATTGAAGATATTTTTGGACTAAAATATCTCGGATGAGAATATCTGGTTCTCTATCTTTCCCAATAGCTAAAATTTGTCCCGTTCTGTCTGCTATAACGCTCTGACCACCATAAATATAGCCCTTCCATGGTCCAGATGTAATTTCACCCACGAGATCAGTTCCAATAACACTCGCGTTTACTCTATTTGACACTCTTTTCACTAACCTTTCTAATTTTTTTCCGTGTTCGGGCCATTTTTCTCGCTTTTCCGCCCATCCGTAAGGAATGATAAGAAGGTCAGGTTTCTTCTCCCTCATCTGTCTTATTAAATCGTATCTAAATGTGTCTGCACATATTAGCAACCCTATTCTTCCAAATCTCGTATTAACAACTGATACAATATCTCCTGAAGTATAAGGAGGATTCATCAATTCAGTAAGAAGGTTTATCTTCCGATGTTTCAGGAGGATCTCTCCCACACTATCGATGAGGACCACAGAATCATAGAGTTTGTTTCCCTCCTTTTCTGCGAGTCCAATAGAGATCATGATGTTGTACTTTTTTGCAATTGTACTTATTCTATCGGTATCTGGTCCCGGGATTGGATTCGCAAGGTGATGAGCTTTCGGATTTACCCATCCCAACAGAGAACATTCAGGAAAACACGCAATATCAACATTATCTAATTGTTGTAGTGCCTTCTCAATGCGTTCAAAATTGCCATCTCGATCACCGTCAATAGATTTGATCTGGCATGCTGCAACTTTAACTTTGATTGCTTGTGTCATATAGTTTCAATACTCTTGTCTTATCCATTATTAGAGATGTGGTCTGAATCTTATTTAGAACTAAATTTTTTCTCCCTTAATGAATTGATTATAAATTAAAGATTATACTCTTTGGTAAGAATAATGAGTATTGCAAATTGAAAAACCTAACTTTTTATAGGTGTGAATGGCAGGATTATTGGCCACCCTTACCGTAATAAAACATTGTTCTTTTTCTCGAAATATTTTTTTTAAGGTTGAGGAGATTAGCGAGCTAGCATACCCTCGGTTCCAGTAATCAGGATGAGTCCCTACAACCGTTATATAACCTATATTATGGTATTTCCAGATACCTACTATACTTATCAATTCTTCTTTTTTCACTACCCCATACCATGTATTATTTTCATCAATCAGTATATCTTCTGACTGACGTGAACCCCAGTAAATAGGATCGGAAATTCTCATTAAAGAACTTATCTTTTCTCTATAAGAATCAGGTAGTTCTTGAAATTTGTATTGCTCAAAATCCTTTTGGTATCCTTTTTTCATCTCCATTCGATACAGAGCAATTTCCTTTTTATACGCTGGAAAGAATTTTGAAATCAATTCTCGATGGTCATCAAATCCCGTAACAGATTCTGGTTTATAGTTCTTTCCATATAATAAAAATTCAAGACTTGCGTTAGATCCTCTCAACTGGATTCTTTGATTCTTCCAGTTTAAGACCATTCCTTGAATTTTTTCTTCATTATCTAACGCCATATAAATTTCAGTATTTTCAGGGTATTGAGCATAGTCAACATGGAAAAAAAAGTATTCAGCAAAGTTATTTCTAATATAATCATAGAATAACGCTTCATTCTCAGGTGTCACTCGAATTGACTTTAATCGATCATCCTTCATAGAATAACCTAAGCATCTAAAGACAATAAAAATTTCGATCAAGAATTCACTCATAGCAAGAGAAGAACTTTGGTCAAATACGGGAATTAAAGAGACGTTAAGGAAATTATTTAGTAAGGATTCTATTGTACTTTGGGCAGTAAAATCATATCTAAAGGTTAAAAAAAGGTATGAAGCTGCAATGAAATCAGATGATTATTCACACCTACATTTTATTTGACTTACGTCCCCAAAGGAAGTTGATTTATTTCTTTTAAAGGTTAAAAACAAAAGGGAATTGATCTTCGATAGAACTACATCATGGAAAGATGTGTAAAGCTAAATTACCCCATTGCTCTACCAGTTTGCTTAACAGTTTCAAGAAAGTCAAGAAGTTCTTTTGCTGTTTGTTCGGGAGCCTCTATAGCTGTCATATGTCCAATACCGGGCATTATTACATGTCTCGCATCAGGGATTTCCTTAGCCATAATCTTACTCGGTTTAAGAAACACGATATCGAATTCACCTAGTAGAATGAGAGTTGGGCACTTGATTTGCCTTAGTCCTTCAACTCGGTGATCCGGATCAGTATAAAAAACACTCCTAAAATGCATTATTGATCTTTGGTTTTGCCTTCTCATAAAACCTTCAACAATTTTCCACATGTCTTCATTATTAGGATGTTCCGCCATCTTGAAGAGGAATTCCCCAGGGTTTGCTTTAGCAGCCTGAATTCTTTCTTCAATCGATGCATTCAGCGCCCATTCTTGTATTGCTTTTATTTGTTCTTCAGTAGGTTGTGGACGATCAGGTTGAAGATAAAAATCTGGTCTTGTCGCTGAACCAGTATCTGTCAACATAAGGCTAATTAAACGTTCTGAATTTGACATAGCATAACGCACCCCTGCCATGCCTCCAGTAGCGTGAGTCAACATATGAAATTTATCAATACCTAAATGATCAGCTAGAGCACCAAAATCACTTCCCATTGTATCTGCATCCAAACCAGTAGGTTCACCTTCTATAATCGTACGACCGTGAGCTCTCATATCCATGGAAATTACTCTATATTTCTCAGCAAGTTTTGCTGTGACACCAGTTTCGCTCCAATATGTGGTATCCTCACCTAAACCGTGATTAGCTATTAT
>JAEOTL010000329.1 GCA_016839845.1 Promethearchaeota archaeon | reverse complement strand
GCGACTATAGAAGCACCCGTTTCTTTAACTTTTTCTACGATAGTCTGTTCATCAATATCCATACCTAAATCATGAAGTTCAAAACCAGAGCTTAAGAGTAATGAACCAAGGATATTTTTCCCTATATCGTGATTATCTCCCTTTACAGTTGCGAGAATAATCTTGGTTTTATCTGTGGATGAGTCAGCAGCAGCTAAAGCTGGTTGTAACACAGTAAACGCCTCTTTCATTGTTTCTCCCGCAAGCACTAGCTCAGTTAAATAATACTCTTTAGCCTCATATCTACGACCAACTTCATCCATTCCTTTAGTTAAAGCGTTTAAAATGTCAAAAGGATCCTTTTCTTCATCTAATGCCTCCCTTACCGCATCTGCTATATCATCAACTTCTAACTCAATTATCAATTCAGTTATCTTTTCAAAATCCATAAAAATAATCACTAATTATGTATGATTCTTGCGAATAATTATTATTGGTAATTAAGATAATGCTTTAAATTTTATTTTATCATAAAAGTACAAGGATCTATTGAATGATAGATTTCTATTTCAATAAATAAATGAGAGGGAGTTGAGAAAACATAAAAATCTTAAAGGGATAAGATTTTCAAAAAGTTAGTTTAGTTACCAACAAAACTTTTAATTAGGAAATTTCCTCAATCTCGCGAATTGCAGTTATTTGATTATAGGGGATATTTTTGTATTTCTCAAGCGTCCCTCTAACAAATTAATAAGACACGTCAATATTTAAATTTAATTTAAAATCTTCCAAAAATTATTAAAATACAATATTAATTCTTTACATTGAATTTTTAATCCCTAGTAATTTGTCTTGTGAATGAGGAGGAATAATCTGGTTGATGAGAATTGAAGGAGAATTTAAATGAAACTATTGATGAGTTAGAAGATGAGGATCTGATCACTGATCTGAGTCAAAAAAATATTATAATTTTCGGGAGAAATCTCATTAGAAATTATGATATTGGGGATTTCATTGTGAAAGCGGTTGATAATGTATCCTTACAAGTAGAAGAAGGAGAGTTTATCGCAATCAAAGGTCCAAGTGGAGCGGGAAAGACTACATTATTGAACTTATTAGGGGGATTGGATACACCCAATTCAGGAATAATTTATAACCAAGGTGTGAGAATATCAGATATGGATCAAGAAACATTAACCATATTTAGACTCGCAAGTTCTGGATTTATCTTTCAGAATTATAACCTCATCAGTACTCTGACAGCTGAGGAAAACGTAATGCTCCCTATGAACCTTGCAGGAATGAAGTTGAAAGAACAGAGAGATCGTGCGGTACAATTATTAACTATGGTGCGGTTAGATGATAGAAGAGAACATCTACCATTTCAACTGTCTGCTGGTGAACAACAAAGAGTTGCTATCGCAAGAGCCTTATCAAATGAACCTCCTGTAATTTTAGCAGATGAGCCAACTGCTAATCTTGATAAAACTACTAATAAGATTATTCGAGAATTGTTTGAAGAATTAAAACGAAAAGGGAAGACAATCATAGTTGCTACTCACGATGAAGATTTGATAGCATTAGCGGATAATGTGATATCTTTTAATGATGGGATGATTGTCGAAGAGGAATAATATTGATTTAAGTGTAAAGAGTAAAAATACTAATATGTCATCTCTTGATTTTGCGTTGAAGGATTTTTACAGAAGGAAATCGCAGACCTATCCTTACTTAAGTGCAATAATTATCGTTATTGCCATAACTGAGTATTTAATCTATTTTACTTCCTCATTAGGACTAAATATTTTCCTTCAGCCTTCTTTTTACAACGAATTCTATTTTACAGGGAGTATCAATGTTATTTATACCGAATTTAACACTCTAATACAAATCTTATTGATAATTTTGGCGATTTCTATAGTAGTTGCTATATCGACTACATTGGTAATTCATAAGAAAAAAGATATTGCGATAATGAGATCTTTAGGTACTTTACCACAAAAATTATATAGTTTTTATCTCCTTGAAGTATATATCATCTTCTTCATAGGGTTCTTGTTTGGGGTAATTATAGGGTTTAGTTTATTCGGCATTTCTAGTTTGATTATAAATATTTACTACTTTTCTTTCCCTTTTCAATTTGATTTGATTTTTACTCCTATTCTTCTTGTTTCTTGTTGCCTAGGGATTTTTTTTGTAACTGGGTATACTTTAAGGAAGATAGGAAAACAAGAAATAATAAAAACATTTTCTAAGGATATCCCTTACGATTATGATGCATCGAAGAAACTACAGTTTATCCCTAAATGGCTTTCCTCATTGGGGGTCAATCTTAAAATATCTGTGATTAACACATTAAGAAGAAGAGGGGAATTTAAAAGATATTTCATTGTTTTCTCTTTAATATCGACAATTATTTTTACACTTGGATTAGGAACGATAGTTTTAAACTCTTCATCTCGACAATGGATTAGTAAATCCCAAGGGGAAAATATCATTGTGTTTGGTCATGAACAGGTGCTCTCCAATTATTCTTTGATGTACAAAATGTTTTCAGATCCCGATGTCTTAATAGATTCTAATGCAATAAATTTCACTGACCCCACCTATCTTTTCAATTTGGGTGATGTACTGGGAATCAAAAGCTTAGAAGGAGTTGAAGGTTTTGATGAACGACTCATTAGTTTTTATGACACTCAAGAAATTCAAGGTTATCATCTTTTCGAAGATCCTGATGGGAGTAAGTATTATAAGTTAATAGGTCAAAACCGAGAAAATAATATTCCTATTATCGGAGTTAATCCTGAAAATGTGGTCCAAGAATTCGAGATAGAGGGAGCATTTTTCACAAATGAGGATGCATTCAATAATATAACAATCGGGGATGGCTTGGCTTACAATATGTTTGATTTTGCCTTAGATCAGAGTTTAAAGCTAACTACTTTCGGAGCAACTTATCACATATCAGGAGTGATTATTGATGCTTTTTTTAGTGGATATGCCGGATACATTGGAATAAATGAGTCAAGAGGATTTTGGAATCTAACAAATGATGAGATAAATTTATTAGTATTGAAGATTGATCCCAACTTCTTTAACGATATTATTGGTGAGCTCGATAATATTTCTATTATACTCGGAAATGATTTTACTTATTTACAATTAGATTCATATTTTAATGAAAATCTGAACTTCTTATCGAGCCTTTCATATTATCCAATGGTACTAATATTAATTGTAGCTATACTCGCAATTCTCTCTCTCTATAAT
>JAEOTL010000328.1 GCA_016839845.1 Promethearchaeota archaeon | reverse complement strand
TCTCTTAATTGATTATAATTTAAATTTACATACTCTAAAGATTCTAGATGATGAAAACTATCCGATATAGTATTGATACTATTATGACTTAAATCTAAATATTTAAGTGATTTTAAAGAAAAAATAGAATCGGGGAACTTGCCAAGATTATTGCTTTTTAATTCTAAACGTTTAATTTTTCTTAATATTTTGATAAATTCAGGGAGATCCTTTAATACTTTCCAGCCTAAGGTATTTTCAGCCACAAATTGTATATTTAAATCCACAACTAACCCTTTTTCTGTTTTATAGTCAATTTCCTTTATTGAATTTTCTAAATGATTTATGACAATAAAGTTTTCAATAATTTCAGCAAGATTATGAAGTTCAAATTGTTGAATTATTTCTTTTTTAAACAGACTCTCAAGGCTTTTTATGAATTTCAATTTATCAAAATTCCTTATCTTCTCTAAAAGGATTGATTTAGCGCCGTCGTTATTAGATTTTCTTATTAACTGAATAACCTCCATTAAGAATTCCCAAGATTTTTCATGGTCTAGTGCCCACTTTAGAGGAGACAAGGATCTTTCTTGGAATAGATTTATTAAACCGTGAGAAGCCAGTTCTTTCATTTCTTGACCAGAATCTGAAAGGAGGATTTCTTCCAAAATAGAGAACACTTTTTCGTTGGCTATTCCAATTAGTAAAAGCTTTTCTACACTCTCTAATCTGATATCATAGCTAGTACCACTACTTATTAAAAAAATAAGTAAGTCTGCAGCTGCTTGTCTATCTATCTTCCCATTCTTTAGATCATTAAAGATTTTATCAGGATGTAAAGCCATAGCATCTTCTATTTTGTACTTGTGAAATAACGATTTATTATTCTTTTAAGTTCGCAACATCGATTATTGCGTTGGCTACAGGAACAGGTTCGATTTCTTCAATAAAATGCCCTGCTTTTTCAAAAGCAGTAATATTCCCTTCTAGTTGCGGAAGCTGTTCAATCCATTGTTGCAGAACCTCATCTTTAGCTGAAGGATCCCACTTTCCAAGAACAGCTCGAACTCCAATGTTTTGTCCGCTGGAACCCCATTTATTACCTAAGTTGTTTTGAATGAATTTATAGAAATCACTTGTATCCCGCTCACCAAGATCGGGTTCTTTATATTTATTTCCATGTCCCCACATCGGTGTTTGAAGGACTAACCGTTTTGAACTCATTACATTTTTTTCGGACAGAAATTGTTCTCTAAAGAACTTTTGTGCTTCTGTTTCATTTTCATTAAAGCTCCCCGTTTCTCGAGACGAAGCTAGCAAATTGGGTAAAACTGAAAGTAATTCTTGTGGATCTTCGGGATTATAAAAGATTGCAAAGGATGTAAATGCACCCCATAAATTATTGGGAATCAATTTTGGAGTAGAAGCCCACGGAAACTGTTTTAATGGGTAATTTTCATAAGTCATTCCTGTTTTTGGAAAGGGGAAAACGGTACTGTTTAGGATAACAAGATTTGATATACGATCCGGTTCTTTTAAAAATGCCCCGATCCCGATTGGCCCCCCCCAATCATGAATTATAAGCGTAACGTTTGTTAAATTTAGATGATTTATCAGTTGGGATAAATTATCTGCATGATCCATACACACCATTTCAAAGGAAGCTTGATCAGACAAGCCAAATCCAATATGATCCATTGCTACAATTCGAAATGACTTAGTTACAGTCCCTATGAGATGCTTAATAACGTCTCTATAGGTATATGAAGATTCAGGATTTCCGTGAACAAAAACAACTGTATTTTCAGGTTCGCCAGTTCCGTGATTACTATCCCTGAAAAACAACTTTTTACCCGCATCCAACCCTTCCGATAATTCGAACCAATATCCACATCCTTCGGGAAAATAATCAGTGGGAACACCGGTGACGGGTGTATTACTAGGGATAGATTTTACATTTGCTTTAATTACCATAATAATTACCATATAAACTTCAGATTAAATACAGAATGTTAAAATCCCCCGTAGGTTCTTCCTCTTATATTGTTCAAGGTAATTTCATCTAATTCATTCTTGGTAGATTTAACTCGATATTTCGTACTAAGGTACTTATTTATGAGTTTATACATAAAATTACTTCTTCGCATATCTTTTCGGATCTTTCTTGGGATTTTGTTAGGATATTCTGTTATGTAGGGAATATCATCATCTTTTATTGATTTATCCTTATTATAAAGATATCGCTTAGCAGGTTCTTCTCTTGGTTTTCGATCAAATGGGTCAAACATATGTTTCATCTTGAAGTTTAGAGCACTCTTCTCAACATTTCTACTAATCATTTCCATCATGGGGGTGGGTTCACCTATAAGGTCCCTAAATCTCTCATCCGCCTTCTGTACTCGCCTTCTTACAACACCATTGGGAGCAAATCTATCCATAGCACCGAGCATACTCCACGAGGAAGCTGCGCTTCTTTTAAATAATTGAGATCTATTTTCTTGCATTAAAGGATTATCAGAATTTAGGCAATATTCATATCCATTTAATGAAACTTCGAACCTTCTTAGAATTGACGGCCCCCACGTTTTGTATAATAAATCGTACCCATATTCCGTGAGGTTTAAAGTTTCATGAGTTTCTAAAGATATGTTCTTTTGGGCGCCACTCCAGAAATGTACATCCTCCCATGGTACTTCACAAACTCTTCCCTGATCTTTAAGCTTCCGCCACAATTCAGTTCCAGGGAATGGAGATAAACGAGTAAGTTGTTGATAGGTGGGCTTACATGCAACAAAATAGTTTAGATCCTCCATCATATTTGCATGGTTATGGTAATCCCACCCGCATATCCATGCCCCGAGTGTACGAATTCCCATTGAATGAAGTTTATGAAATACATCCCGGGCATCAGCTTCCCTTACCTTTCTGTAACCATGCTCACCCGCAAATTTCGATTCCACACCAACAAACACAGCACCAATTCCTGTTTCCGGAATAGCATCCCATCCATAATTACTGGCGAAATGCCAAATGAAATCAACTGAACCAAATCCCGTCCAATCTACATTCTCTATAAGGTCCATATTTTGCTCCCATTTTTCCTTTGTTTTTACAAGCCAACGAGGGTGACGGAAATGATCTTCTTCGATTACAAAGACAGAGGAGAGCCGCTTAAAATGCTTACGATAGAGTTCAACGTGGCTAACAAAATCCTCAGGTGAAAGTAGCTCAATCCGTTTTTTTCCAAACATTTCAGTAGTTGAACAAAAATCACAGCCACCAGGACAGCCCAATCCTGTTACCAGAAACCCCAAGCCTCCTCTAGGATACTTGTTGAGAAAAGCAGGAGCACCACCACATTTTGGCATTAATTTTTGTTGAATAGGACGGTTTGTGTCTTCCCCTAAAAGGATACGAAGAAATTCTACCCCTTCACCTAACACTACATGATCTACATATTTTTTTTTAGTTTCTTCATCATATTGTGCTGCAAAAGCTTGAGCTCCATAACTTCCTAATAAAATTTCTGTTTCAGGAGAGTGCTCTCGTATATACTTGCACATTTTCATCACCATGTCAAGGTGCACTGGAAAAGCGCTTATCCCAATAATAGCATATTCTTTGTCTACTTCTTCAGTAAAATTATTCCATCGTGGATATTCAAGAAGAGTAGCGGGTGTATTGACATTTTGTGCAAGAATATGGTTTGCAAAACAATGAGTGTGAGATACCAGAGTAAAAATATCATCACCGTGAGTAAAACGCTGACCAGTAGCATCTGTTAGAGAATCATTAGCAGGAAGTGTTGGATAGGGATAACAGGGAGTTGTCAACAAAATTCTATCTGTAATCATATTTAATCTCTCATCTAATTATTCTAATATTTAGTATATCTTTCATTGAGTTCTAACTATTGTTATTATTTATTCCCATATTTAT
The DNA here is from genome assembly GCA_016839845.1 of Promethearchaeota archaeon. Next base: position 9,946 of record JAEOTL010000328.1, on the reverse strand, counting down.
ATAGATTTCGTAGACTCGAACCTTAAATCTTAATAATGTCTAGTTTTCGTCTGCAATTTGTTTCTTTAATTAACTTTTTATTGTTTTTCGTGTTATCGTCCTCATGAACAAGGCAGAACATGAACACATACCAAGACCGGAATATCCTAGACCACAATTTGTAAGGGATGACAATTGGTTAAATCTCAACGGAGAATGGGAGTTCACATTTGATGATTCGAATGTAGGGTTAAGAAAGAAGTGGTATAAACAAGTTTCAAGCGCTATTTTTGATGAGAAAATTATTGTGCCATTTTGTTTTCAAAGTAAATTAAGTGGTATTGAGGATACTTCTTTTCATGAAATTATTTGGTATAGAAAAGAATTCAAGGTGCCAGGAATATTTATAGAGAAGAGAACTCTTCTACATTTTGGAGCTGTTGATTATAGCTGTATAGTTTATCTCAATGGGGAGTATGTAGGTTCGCATGAAGGGGGGTATATAGGATTTTCATTAGACGTTACTGATTTCATTGGAGAAAATAATGTTCTAGTTGTAAGAGTAGAAGATCCAAGTCAAGATCTCGAGATTCCAAGGGGAAAGCAGTATTGGAAACAAAACTTGGAGAGAATTTTTTATCCAAGAGTTTCGGGTATTTGGCAAACAGTATGGCTAGAGTTTGTCTCTTCAGAAAGTTATTTAAAAAAAATTAAAATTACTCCTGATATTGAGAAACCTGAAATTGTCGTTGAATTTAATATCTTTGGGACTGATTTTTCTGAGTTATCTCTGCTATTGGAGGTATTATACAATAACCAACTTATTAGCAATGAAAATTTAAAGCTAAATTTTTTAGGAAAATTACAAGAAACTAGGCCTAAACATGGTAGGGTTTTCTTAAAAACTCAAGACAGATTCAAACTTAAAATTGTTATCCCTAAGGATGAGTTATTCTTATGGGATATTGAGCATCCAAATTTGTATGATCTCACCTTGAAGATTAGAAATGACTCAACTGGGGATATCTATGACAGTGTAAAAAGCTATTTTGGGATGAGAAAAATATCTACATCAGAAATTAAGCCAGGTTCTAATAAACAGGTTTTGCTCAATAATGAACCAATCTATCAAAAACTGTTTCTAGTCCAGGGTTACTGGCCAGATGGTTTATACACTGCACCTACAGATGAAGATATTATAAAAGATATACAATATATTAAGGATTTTGGGTTCAACGGGTTAAGAACTCACCAAAAGTCTTTTGATCCTCGATTTTTATACTGGTGCGATAAAATGGGTGTTTTGGTGTGGGGTGAAATCGGGAACAGCTTTATTTTTACGGTCGATTCGCAAATGAGGCTAATAAACCAATTTGTTGAGGAAATTGAACGGGACTATAATCATCCTTCCATAATTACCTGGGTACCTATTAATGAGTCTTGGGGTGTCCAAGGCTCAAGAAGAGAGTTTAAAAGAGCTGACTACACACGTTCTCTCTATCACTTGATAAAATCTATTGACTCCACTAGATTAGTTGTAGATGATGATGGATGGTGGCACACAAAAACAGACATTTGCACCCGACATTTCTATATGGATACGAAATATTTGCCAGATGATTTTGAAGATGAGATAAAAAGCCATAGACGAGCAGCTCCCAAGGTATACCTGAAACCCTATAAATATACTGATGAACCGATTATTTATAGTGAAATTGGAGGATTTGGGTTTGATTTACATGGAACTATCGATGAAAAATGGGGATATGGCAATCTTAGTGAAACTTCGGATGACCTTTTTGAAAAAATACTAAATTTAATGGGTGAATTCGATAAAAGAAAAAACTGGATTCATGGTTTCTGCTATACTGAACTCTATGATCAATTTCAAGAGATTAATGGATTTTTAACCTTCAACAGGGAACCAAAATTTCCACCGTCAAAGCTGAAAGCAAAATTAGAGAAAATGTTTTATGTCCCAAATTCATAAATTATTGGTAGAAATATAATGTCTGAGATTATCACTAAAACATTCCAATCAAAAGCAGGTAAATTAGTATACCATAAATTGGGTAGTAAAAATACAGATATGGTTATTTTAGATATTCATGGATTATTTCCCGTATCCTCTACTTATCTAATAGCATCAACAGATAAATATCAAGAATATTCTCTTTCTGAGTACACCTTCTTAATCCCTCACCTAATAGGATTTGGTGATTCTGATAAGCCTGAAAATTTAAATGTATATACAATGGAGAATCAAGGCAGATATCTACATAATCTTCTACTATCTGAAAACATTCGAAATGTGATCATTATAGCTAGTTCAATGGGAGGCCCAGTTGCGATATCCCTTATTGACAAGATAAAAAATCAATCCGAAGAAAGAATTAAAGTGAAGGGATTGTTTTATCTCGAGGGAAATCTTGATAAAAATGATACGTTTTTTTCATCTAGAATAGCTCAGTACCCATTCGAACAATATAAGGAGAATTTTGATTCATGGATAGAAGAGTTAATCAACAAATCGCAATCCGAGAATGTAGAGATTTTAGAAGGTTACCGAGCAATAGGTCCCTACGCACTCTGGGGAACGGCAAACGATTTAGTCAAATTATCAGATAGTAATCAATTACTACCTCATCTACAGCAATTAATTGATTTTCCCGTTTATTTTGTTTTTGGGGAGAATAATAAAGGAAGGTTTACCTCAGAAACACTAGTTAAAAGCGCCAATTTACCTGTCATATACATTCCTGATGCAGGACACGCTATGCGTCGAGACAATCCTGAAGGTTTTTGGAAAATTATTAAAAAATTAATTAAATCTTGCCTTAAATAATTGTAATTCTATTCAATATCCGGCAACAAGATTTTCGTCTTTAACCTGAACCACGCAGAAAAGATTATCGTCGGGATCGCTCAACACGATAAAATCATCATTTGGGCGATATCTCCACGGATAACGAATCGCCCCAATTTTGGTTAACCTCTCTACTTCATCTTCTTGGTTGGTTGTATATAGATCAAGATGCAACCTACTTCTTTTTCCAGTACGTTTTTCTGGAACTTGGTCTAATGAAATATTAGGACCTCTTCCCTCAGGATCACAGAGAATTACCCATCCTCCTTTCGCAGGCTCTCTTGGGACATAGTGGAGTGCTTCCTGCCAGAATGCTACCATTTTCTCGAATTCATAACAACGAATAACAATCGAACCTATTCTCATAGTTTATACTCAAAAATTGATTTATTATAATTATTGATGTAATTGTTTCATTAAAAAACAGATAATTAAAAATATAATTTTACCAAGGACCATTAAAAAGCAAATTAGAGGATGGATTTTAAAAAATACCGTCCCACACCATTCTCTCCTCCTTGAAAGGATCATCTACCAATTTTACTTCTGGACCAAAGATCATTGTAGATCTATTTTTAAGATCATAAGGATTCCAATTAGGGATATATTTATGACTAGGATTCCCGTTTTGTGCAAACGAAATCCAGCTTTTCATCATTTTTTTACTGAGAATATCGGTTTCACTACTTCTTTTTGGTGTAATCCCCCTTGGTGTATCACCAAGTGTTCCAAAAACAAAAGCAATTTCAAGTGCGTGACAAGCACCTAATTTTCCTCCCATTTCAGGTGATTTATAGGTAAAAAGATAAGAAAAAACCTTTGGTTGGTGCCTGCATTGAGCTTCTGCTAATCGTATACCAGAGACTCTAAATCTAAAATCTGTAGATATCGCATCCAAAATATCCTGGGGTTCTGTTGGAAGAATACCCTCACGTTCTTTTTTATATGTATCGATAATCTTCTGAGCTACACTTTCATCCTGGTTAAAAAACTTTATAATGCTATGAGTTCTTTTAAATAATCCCTCTGTGTTGAGATTCTTCCTTGGAGGGGTTATAGCTGTATATAATTTCGCTTCATCTTGATTTGTACCAACAATAAGTTCCAGATCAGAAGCAAAGCCATCCCGAACTGCTTCAAGGGGATGTTTTGGTAATGTCTTATCATCAACATAGACTCCATATGGAAAGTTTCGACCTTGTGCTCGTGCTTCCAATTCCAATTTTGTTTGAGCATCCACAATTTTTTGTGCAGGAATTTTGTTTAATGCTTCAATGTCAAATCTATTTAATCCCAACTCATTCATGATACGTTCAGCTCCTCTAATCCCAGATTTAGGATGGAAACTTCCCGGATGAGCAGCCCCGCTTTGAGAAATTACTCTATTAATCAATCCTTTTGCTGCAGGCATAGCCATTAAAGAAGAAACTGCCACACCACCAGCAGATTCACCAAAAATTGTCACATTGTTTGGGTCTCCACCAAAAATTTCTATGTTATCCCTAACCCATTGGAGTGCTGTGATTTGATCTAATTGCCCTAGATTTGCAATTTTATCTTGAATAAAGATATAACCGAATATACCTAGACGATAATTTATCGATACGACAACCACATTACCGAGATTTGCTAAATATGTTCCATTCGTACCTGAACCGCTACCGAAAGAAAAACCACCACCATGTATCCAAAATAAAACAGGGCGCTTTTCATCATCTGTTTCTGGTGTCCATACATTTAAACTTAAGCATTTTTCTTCATCTTGTAGCGGGGGTGGCCGTGGGGTAAAAAACGACTCTCTCTGGGGTACAACAGGACCGAATTTGGTACAATCGAGTACGCTACTCCATGGTTCTTTTGGGATGGATGGTTTGAACCTTAAGTCTCCTATCGGAGGCTCTGCAAAAGGAATCCCTTTGAATTTCTTTATCCCTTGTCTTTCATATCCTTCAATTTTACCTTGTTTGGTTTCAATAATCAATTTTTTCTCCATTTTAGAATCATCTTCTTAAAATAATTCAGAACTTTTTATCCCCATTTGTTATTACCCATTAAAAAACTTAGGTTAAAATAATAATTCATGCTTTTATTACCTTGATAAACTTAGGAAAGATTCGAGTATAATGAACCCCCATACAATGAACGCATACCAACAACCCTTTGTATTTGAAAAAATTACTTAATTATTAACCAAAAATTCGTTATGAAAAATAAAAAAGCAATTAAGGAAGTATCACTAGCAAAGAAAAGATTAATTGCTAGATTAGCGATAGCAGCAAAAAGTGCAAAAGAAAGGGGAGGAAAACCATTTATTTTTCATTTTCTTACTACATTACGATGTAATTGCGAATGTGAGTCTTGTCTTTGGAGAGATAATTCAGTCAAAAACGAATTGTCACTTGAAGAAATTAAGCGTATTTACTTAGAAGCGAGAGAAGCTGGATTTTTTATAACCCTTCTTTGGGGTGGTGAACCTACATTACGTCGAGATATTACAGAGATTATAAAATTTGCTAAGCACCAAGCTAACTTTGACTTTGTAGGAATGGTTACCAATGGTTATCTTATTTCAGAACGAATCTCTGAATTTGGGGAAGATCTTGACCTAATTCTAATGTCTCTTGATTCCCCTATGCAAGAAGAACATGATAAAATTAGAAATTTGCCCGGATTATATGATAAAATATTAGAATCCATTGATTTAATAAAAGAGGATTATCCTCATATCTCATTGCAATTTAGTTTTTCTATTAGTAAATATAATATCCATCGCGTTGATGAGATGATTGCTCTTGGAGATAACCTAGAGGTTCCCATAGCGTTTAATGTTATTAATACTCTTCGACATTATTCAACAGGTGATATAAATGAGAAAGGGAAACTCTCCGCCAAGGACCAAGAAATCAGTGAAACTTTCTCAAGAATTTTAAAATCAAAAAGAAATGGATCTTATGTTTTAAATTCAGAAATGTATTTGAAACATTTTATTGGAGGGAAAAAACCTTATCGTTGCCATACGAGAAAAGTATTTATGTTTGTTAATTCCAACGGTGATATAGAAGATTGTTTAAGATTAGATAAACCAATCGCAAATTTAAGAGAAACATCTGTTAAAATGGCGATGAATTCACCACGTTTTCGACAATATTTAAAGGAAACTGAAAGATGCGATAGTTGCAACTCTCCTACTATGATTGATACGAGTTATGTGTGGGAAGATTGGAGCTTAATAACGAAATCAGGAGGGATATCCTTCGGTTAATTTATCATTTATTACTACTGTTCCTTCATTTCTTTTATAACTTTTTTTTCACTCTCTAAGTGTTGTTATAATTGTTTTTCAAACAATTATCTGTCGAGTGTATTATCTCAACACTCATATTACTTTTTGATTAGCTAGTCTTCAAAAAAGAAAAAGATAAAAAAATAAGAAATCCTCAGTATTAGCACTTTAAGCTTTAATTACCTCAATCAACTTAGGAAAAATTCGAGTATAATGAACCGCCATGCAATGAACACCTGCGAGTAATCCTTTGGACTTTAATTCTGTAATAAACGGTTTAAAAAATTCATAATTTAGTTGATCATAGATTTCTTTTTGCTCTTTCTTGTCGCTAACATCGGTTTTTACACGTTTCCATCGTGCCAAAATGTCTTTTGGTACATCAACGCCAGGTACGAATTGATCAAATCCCTTCGCGATTCCATATGACTTCATTGGAAAGATTCCAAGAAAGATGGGGACATTGTATTTTTTAACCTCCCTCAAGAAATCTACTGTCATATCAATATCGTACACAACTTGAGTCTGAATAAATTCTACTCCTGCTTCTACTTTCCTCCCAATTTTTAATATTTCAGCTTCCATAGGGTCTGCATTTGGATTAGCAGCTCCGCCCACATGGAGTTTTGGAGGGTGTTCGATTTCATGACCGTTAATTGAACCTTTGTCAACCATTTCCCGTACAAGCTTAATCAATGTTGCTGAGTCTAAATCAAAAACAGGTTTTGATTCAGGACAGTCACCTAAAGCAGTATGGTCACCTGTAAGGGAAAGAACATTATGTAATCCTAATGCTTGAGCACCCATTATTTGCCCAGCTAGTCCAATTTTATTACAATCACGGACTGTCAATTGCCAAACACATTCAAGACCAGTTTCTCTTTGAATAATATGAGATGCTGCAAGAGAATTAATGGTCACAATTGCTAAAGGGCTGTCAGTTACATTAGCAGCAACCACATATGGTGCCATCTCTTTTGCTTCTTGAATTGTATGGGAGAGATCACATGTTTTTTCTGGTTCAAGTTCGCCTGTTAATACGAATTCTCCTTTTTTAATGTATTCTCCTAGTTTGGAGTATGTTCCTGTTTCTGTCATTTCTTTACCTCCAAACTATTTCTCGTTGATGACCAGATTCGCTCCAATCAACTGGTTCTCTTAATTTAGTAAACAAATCTATTCGTCCTAATTCCTTTAAGCGATTGTAGATTAACACCCATCCGCAATCCTTTTCATAATTACCAACTTCACATTTTCCGCGTACCATTCCACCACAAGGTCCGTTCATGAGAGATTTGGCGCAAGTTGTTATCGGGCAAATTCCCCCCGTCTCATTTAATAAACAATCACCGCATCCACGACATCGCTGATAAAAACGACCAATTCTTTCCGTCATCCCCATAAATTCAGTGTTCGTCCCAATAAACACGGGAATGTTTGGATGTTTTCTTTGAAGGACTTGTGTAATACTTGCCACACCCAACCCGCAGCTTAATGTCAATATTGCATCTATTTCACCTAATTCAGCATCGATTTTTCGAAGATCTTTCATCATAACCCGATTATCACAGACTTCTTCAGGGACCATGGTAGTAACTACTTCAAATCCCTCCTTTTCGAGTTTCTCTGCCATTTCCTTAGCCCCTTCAGTACCCCCTGTTTGACACATTGCCGCACAACTCCCACATGAAATAAGACCGATTTTATTTACGTTTTTTAATGCACCCAAAACCTCTTCAAAAGGCTTTTTTGTTGTTATTATCGTCATTCCAAATTTCACAAATTTTCTGCTTATTTTACCGTTTTATGTATTATTTTAAACTATGTATTGAAATTAAACAAAATATTTCAAGTTTTCAATTATAAAATGTTATATTTTCAAAAAGAAAATATTAAAAACAAAAATTTGAATGAACACAAAGTTGTGTTTTTCTCATTTAAAGAGAATTAGAATCGTTGTTACTCCCATCTAGTGGCATTCTATAATAGAAAACCTTATGATGGCAAAGGGGGTACTTCATTATCTTTCCAGTTATCAACAACAGGAAAAGTCCACCAATCCTCGGGGATGTTAGAATACACACCATATTTTTCTAACCCTATAGTGAAAGCCTTAACATTTGATTCCGGGGCTTGAATGTGATGTTCTTGAGGATAGAAATATGCTCCAAATCCACCATTTCGAGTTCCGAGATTACGAACCATATGCCAAACTTCTCGTTCACATTCTTCTGGTGTTCCTAGAGTATAGACCGATTGAATATTAATACAGCCCCATAACATTATCTTTCCACGGAATTGATCTAATTCAGGGTAACCTGTCATCCGAGGACTATCCAGTTCTAACGCATCTAATCCCCAATCAATAAATAAAGGGATTAGTTGATCAATTTTGCCACAACAATGTAAATGAACATCACACCCCAAATCATGAGCATTTTCGATTAATCGTTTATACACTGGCTCATAGAAATCTCTGAATAATTTTGGACTGAAAAATGGTCCATTTTGTTCACCTAAATCATCAAAAATCACGAATCCATGAGGATCAGCACCATATTTAACCCACATATTTTCGTAGTCTACAAAGATATCTGTAAGGATGTTTAAAAGATGCTTAAGATTATCCTTATTCTTGTAATGATCTATCAAGTATTGGTCAAAGCCACGCATAGAACTAGCATAATAGAACGGTCCCAGTCCTAAGCTACACATGCGATATTGGGTTCTTGCTCTTTCTTTACTACGCTGAATAGAAAAGGAGTATCGATCTTCTTCATCAAAATTCGGTGTGTACTTTTCGAAGTGCTCCTCTAGTTTACTGTAATCTGTCAATGTAGGTCTTCCAGGGTGTCCCATTGTATTAATACCACCAATATTCCATATAGTTCCAAACTCATCAATATTTTCCCTTGGTAATGTTAGCCAATCATTGTATTTAGGATCTTCAGCCCATTCTGGCTTTTCCCAGTTCCATAGTTCATACCTTATTAAATTCCCATCTACATGGGGGAATAACCCTACTTCATTCTCATAATGCCCTGGGTGCCAATTTTTTGATGGTAAAGCAAATAAAGAATACACATCACTACCTCTGCTAAATTTCCATACTGGAACTTTATCTGGGCTTTTGAAATTGAGAGCTGCTCTTACTCGTTCTATTGAGTTAAAGGTTTCCACCTTTTAAATGGAATGTTTAATTGAATGTAGTAATCTAAATTTTATTAAAACTTTTATTAAATATCAAATTTCAATTTATCAAAAAACAATTAACATGTTGAGAAAATTTCAATGACAAAAATAGAGTTCCCTAAAGATTTTTTGTGGGGTACCGCCACTGCTAGTTATCAAATCGAAGGTGCCTGGAATGAAGATCTCAAAGGTGAAAGCGTTTGGGATATGATTTCTCACACACCAGGGAAAATTAGGAATGGTGACACTGGAGATGTTGCCTGTGATCATTATCATCGTTATAAGGAAGATATACAAATAATGAAGCATCTAAATCTAAATGCCTACCGATTTTCAATATCGTGGCCTCGTATCTTCCCTATAGGAAGAGGGAGTATTAATGAAAAAGGAGTGGAGTTTTATGACAATTTAATTAATGAATTGATAGCAAATAAAATTGAACCAGCTGTAACACTTTACCACTGGGATCTTCCTTTAGCTCTTCAAGAGATCGGGAGTTGGAAGAACCCTGAAGTTGTAGATGCCTATGTTGATTATGCTAAATTTATATTTGACCATTATGGCGACCGTGTAAAGAAATGGATTACTTTCAATGAACCTCAAATCTTTACTGTAACTTTTTTCGG
>JAEOTL010000327.1 GCA_016839845.1 Promethearchaeota archaeon | reverse complement strand
ATGTAAAGACGTTTGTCCCTATTCTGCTCCTCAATTTGGTGACGGAGAAAAAGCTAAAATGCAAAAATGCAATTTCTGTATTGATCGGTTTGAAGAGGGAAAGCAACCTGTATGCATAGAATCTTGTTACGCTCGTGCCCTTGATTCAGGAACGTTAGAAGAATTGAAGGTAAAGTACGGAGAAATTCAAGAAACTTCGGGATTTAAATATTCTGAAAAACTGAAACCTTCAATAATATTTAAACCTAAATAATTTTTTTTCAATGAAATTTGGAGAATAACCTCTTAAACGTAAGAAAAAAATCTATATTGAATAAAATAATTATATTAATCAAATTAAGGTAATATTTAAAAAATGGAATGTAGAAGATGACAGAAACATTAGATCAAGAAACTTATGAGAAATATGAAAAAGCTGCTCGAATAGTAAATAGTGCTGGAGGTACTCCCTTAAGAGTTGGAAAGGCCCTTATTGCAATTTTAAGACACATCGTACCTGATGAAAAGGATCTCGATTTTTTAGATCATTTTAAGGAGAAGAAATCGCAAACCATGGAACAACTAAAGGAAACAAGTGGACTATCTGAAGAAGTAATACTACAAAACGTGAAGAAATTAGCGAAAAAAGGATTAATATTCAATCAACCAAATAGACATGGTGTAATGGTATACAGAATAATGCCCTTCATTGACGTAGGTATTTTTGAATACACTTTTATGGGAGAATTAGAAGATAACGAGCAAAACAGGGAATTAGCACAATTATATTATAATTTTACGACAGAAGGGAGGAGTAGATTACAGGAGCATTACGATGGAGTGTTAGAATGGGTAAAGAAGAGACGTCCCGTTGACAGAACCATACCGTATACAGAAAATAAACCCACTGGTGAGGAGATTGAAATTATAGTAGATGAATCCTTGGAAGTCCCTGAGGAAAGAATTTTACCCGTTCAGAAGGTTGAAGAACTTGTAGAAAAATTTGATGAAATCGCTGTGGGCCACTGCTTTTGTCGACATCAACAAGATTTGTTAGATAATCCTTGTAAGCAGACTGATATAAGAGAAAATTGTTTTACGTTTGGAAAGTCCGCCCGGTATACTTCGGAACAAGGTTTTAGCAGATTGATTACAAAAGAAGAAGCGTTAGATATCATAAAGAGATCAAACGAGGATGGGTTAGTTCATAAAGCATATCATCCCAATTTTGACACTTCACGGGATGAAACTAGCTTATGCACTTGTTGTTCTGATGGTTGTTGCGGGCAGGGTGGTACTTATACTGTTAATGCAAATACAACACAATATATCGCCCAAGTTGATGAAGATCTCTGTACCGGGTGTGGTACCTGTGTTGATGTGTGTTATACCAACACAATACATCTAAATGATGATAACATAGCCACTCTTGGGGAACGTGATTGTATAGGGTGCGGTGTTTGTGCTTATAATTGTCCTGAAAAGGCAATTGCATTAAAAGAAAATCCGAGGATTGCTCGCTTCATGCCTCCTCGATCAGGATAATAATAATAGTAACAAGATTTATTATTTTTTTTTATCAATAAGTAGGATTGACCAAAAAGCTTCTAATTTTGATGATTATTTGATTGTATGCCCTTAATATATATTAAACCCTCTGGATCAAAAAGTCTTACGAAATTCGGTAAAATATAAAAAAGAAAATAAGAAATTTTAAATTAATTTTTAGAAACTGTTTTATCTAAATTCGGCGAGATCACTTTTGTAGTGTTGTTATTGAGTTTTACTCTTTTCTTATTAAGCTCATCGTCAATTCCAGCTATTTTTTTAACCATTGTTTTTCGAGCTTCAATATCGAATTGACTTGTGATAGCTATTTGCTCCATAACTGGACTCCCTCCACCATGATAACCTCCAACAAGAGCAATTCCTCCAGATGCTGAACATAAACCATCACCAACAAACCGCCATAATTGTGCGGCATTTTCAGGTGCTATGTTTGGATTTCGAGTAATATATTTATAGAGTTTATCTTTGTATTTAGGATTAAGAAAATCTTTTTCATGTGGAAATGTTGCTGGAATACCACCTGAAATATCCGTAATTATCTCAGCTTCGCGGAATACATTCTCTCCTGTTATACATCTGCCAACATTACAATAAATTGAATCTGGAATGAAACTTCCTGGTCCATAAGGAATAAATCCATACCCCGGCATATAAACTTTTCTTGATCCCAAAGATGAAGCAGTATACCCAGCCGCGTAACCAAGTTCTGTTACAAGGATTAATTCTGCTAGTTTATGTCTAACATGTGAAGCCTTTGCAATGTTGTTATATTCAGCGGCTATCGCAGCAGTTCCGATTGTTATGTCTCCAATTGCAGGTTTACATCCTGAATAACTGTGGCGGTGAAAGAGACCAAAGAGTAAGGCAAGGGCACCTCCATGCTGATATTCACCACATAAAAATACTCTTTCCCAAGGAACGAATACATCGTCAAAAATAAGATATGAATCAGTAGCTCCTCCTTGAAAACCGCGTGGAAAATGCTCTCTTTTTCGAAGATTGTGAACTGTTACCACATGGGTTACTCCTTCATAATCTGCAGGTAAAGCAAATGAAACAGCATAATCTTTATCTTCTGGCCGTAATGCCCTCGTAGGCATAACTAGAAGTTCGTCAGATACAGAAGCTTCTGAAATATGGAGTTTACAACCTGCT
>JAEOTL010000326.1 GCA_016839845.1 Promethearchaeota archaeon | reverse complement strand
TGGTAGTTTAATGAGAAATATTTATCGAATGAGTAAGTCACATATCCTTCACTTAGAATAAGATCCATGATACTTGAAATTGCATCGACCAATTCTTCTTCTATATAAATAATTGGATAAGAATCAAAAATTGAGGGACCAATTTTTGTATCAAAAAACGATAAAACGATAAAAAAATCCATATTGAATCGCCAGTATTATTACAATACCAACTTAAATTTATATTTTTCCATTTTTCTTAACTGATTAGCTGTCCTTAAAACCTCCCACTCCTTATTTTAGGAACTCTTTTGGAATTGGAACAGCAAATGTACATAACTGTCCACCTGTAAGAGGGGTCTCAATTGGTACTACATTCGTAGGTTGATCAAATATTATATCCCAGTATTTCTTAGTGTATCCTGCACTACAATAGCAGAAGTGAGAAAACAGCTCTTCTTTGGTACCGTTTTTGATTGCACCTCGTACCCAAGGACAATAACAACTAAAAAAGCCCTTCATATCTTTAGTTTTTGCCTGTAAATGTTTTTTTATCTGATAAGGCATTTTTGTGGTAATAATTTTATCTCCTTCTCTTATTCCGGGGGAGATTGTTGGTGTATTTTTTACAAAATCTATTACACCTTCATCGATATATTGTGCAAATTCTAGAGTTCCTTCTTTTTGATGCCTTTGAAGCCGTTCAATGAGTTCTTGCTTTTTAACTTCTAAGAATTTATCAATATCATTAATTTTTAGAAAATCTTCTCTGTCTTTTTCAATAGGTCCCGGACGCTCATGTAAACAAGGTTTTAATAACTCTATTGTTTTTTCTTCACCGATTTTCTCTACTAATCTTTTCATAATTACTTTAGTAAATTCAGGCTTTTTCTCCGGATCAACACCTAATGGGGGAATTTCCATATCTTCAAAAATCTCATCTTGTAGTTTTTTTCCGTGTTGATCAGCAATTCTTTGATAAAGATTATCCATTGCGTTATAAGATTCTATGATATCGATAATCTCAATGATATTATCAAACTTTTTTAAATAATTAGCATAATTGATTAATGCTCTTAAGAAATTTAAAACAAGATCTTTCTTTCCATTTTCAATTAAATTTTCGGTGAAATTTATTATCTTCCCGTAAGGAATCTTATCTATATCGTTGTTATCTTCTCTAAGAAAGATGTCAAATTCACTTAATCTGGAGATAAATATAGCTGTTTGCTCTTTAGAAACACTATTCTCTGAGAGATATTGTATAAATCCGTTTTCTTTCAAAATAATACACCATTTTAAACTAATAATATTCCTTTGTTTTCAATCTTTTTATTTTAAACACCATTCACACTAGATTTTTAGACAATCAATGATAATGAAGATAGGAAATCTTTCCCATCCTCCTTCTGCAAATAAATGAGGATTTGTTAGAATTGTTTCAGTACTTGGTTTTGGTTCCTTTATCTCACTAATCACAAATCCCGCGTCTTTAAGCCCTTTACTATACTCTGCTAAAGTTCTATCAAATTGCCATAAGGGAACATCCCCAAACCATTGAATTTCACATGCCCCAGTTTCAAAATATCTATCAATTATTCTGTATCTGTATTCTTCCCGACGTCTTGTGTCAGATGGGAGTCTTATCCCAAGAGCACCGTGTCGAGCGAATATGGGGTGCAAATTCGACCATATAAATCTGCCTTTTTTTTTAAGAATTCTACCTATCTCCCTAAAGGCTTGCTTATAGTCCAGGATGTCAACCATTACGATATTTGAAACCACAAGATCAAATGAATTACTTTTAAATTCACTTAAATCATCTAAGGAAGCTTGGATAAAAGTACATCCCAGTTTTTGGGCTTCTTCTTTCTTTCTACAGTAGTTAATGAAAGTTTGTGAAAAGTCGACTCCTATAGCATGGGCTCCCTTTTGAGTTAATTTTCGGGTCAGGTATCCATTTCCGCATCCTGCATCAAGTACGTTTAGCCCCTTTATATCACCAATCAGTTCCCACAATACTGGATCTATGATTACTTGACGATTAAAATCTCCAGTATCATCATCTAATTCCTCATGATACTCTATCCAATATTTGCTGTTAATTTCCCATTTATCTTGAGTATCTTCACTTGTGATTGCCTTGGATGGTTTGAGTTCGGATGTAGTGGTGTGTCCTTGCCATAGAAGATTCCTTAACGGCGTTAATTTATCCTCTAAAATAAATACTTCCTCAAGTGTGCCTTCCGTCCCCTTTCTTAAATGCTCAGGCCTCCAATTTGGTTTCCAAGGTTCAGGTTCTTCGATGTTTGAGATTAAATTTGCTTTATTTAGTTGCCATGGATGTATTCCAGAATATTCAGTAAAGAAAAGGTCATAGTGAGAGTCTTCACATTCTTTACACCGAAATGAATAAGCATAAACCTTATCCCAAAATTTTAGGGGCTTCACAGCGGGAGGATTGCAATCTCCACATATTAATTGGTTATCATGAGGACAATAATACAGCCAACTAAAGTGATGGAACTTACCACACTTGGAACACTGGAATTTTGCATGCCAACCGCATCTATATATAATCTTTTCACTGGTAAATATCCCCTCTCTGATTGGATAAATCTCCTCATATTGTTTAATCATTTTACAATAATAGCATGGTTGTGGATCCGAAGGTTCATAGAAGTACATAATTTCAATAAACGAAATATTCGTTTTTCAATTTTTCCCAAATAGTATTTTAAGATTTCAAATAGCTTTTATTTCTTGAATAATTTTCATCAATCATGGCATCACAGTTGACAAAAAACCTCATTGAGCTTGAACATGATAAGGTTTTAGCTGAAGTTGAAGAGCGCCTTACTCAAGGAGAAGATCCAATGAAAATTTTCGAGGAATGTAGTATGGGTATGGAAGTGGTAGGAGAGAAATATAAAAATAAAGAATATTTTCTTGCAGAATTAATGCTCTCTGGTGAACTATTTAGAGAAGCAATGGAATTAATCGAACCTTATTTGGGTGAAAAGAAGCAACAAGGAGATATTAAAGGTAAAATACTACTTGTTACAGTCCAAGGAGATATTCATGATTTAGGCAAAAATATTCTTGGAACTCTTCTTAAACTAGAAGGTTTTGAGGTGTATGATTTAGGTGTAGATGTTAATCCAGGTATAGTTGTAGAGAAAGTAAAAGAAATCCAGCCCGATTTTCTAGGATTTTCAGCACTACTTACAATAACCTTTGATCCAATGAGAGATATAATTGAAAAATTAAAAGAAGCCGGACTCCGCGATAAATTAAAAATAATGGTGGGTGGGGGAATCACTACTCCACTTGTGAAAGATTATATTGGTGCGGATTTTCAAACATTAGATGCGATGGAGGGGGTTCAATATTGTTTAGAAATGATAAAAGCTCGAGTAATGGTTAAAGCACGAGGTGGAATTTAAAGATGAAAGAAGAATATATGACTCCTCAGGAGAGAACAACGGCAGCAATAAATCTGGAAAAGCCAGATCGTGTACCGATTGCTCCAATTATAGGCATGGACTTACCTGCGACATATTATGGGTTAAATATTGCAGAATTACATAGAGAACCGATAAAAGCTATTGAGGCAATGGTTAAATTTTATGATGAGTTTGGAGGTTGGGATGGATATTCAACACTTCCCCTTATCAAAATAGGGTATATCCTAGGAGGATTAAAATTTAAAGCACCGGGTCAAGAATTACCCGATGCCCCGGGCTATTATGGACAGTTTGATGAAGGCGAGTGGATGAAAGTAGAAGACTATAAGACAGTTGCGGATATTGGCTGGGGTAAATTTGTCGCAAATGAGTATATCTATCGGATTAGTGATTGGACTCCAGAAGATGTAGAAGAATATAGAAAAATATATTTTCAGTTCGCTCTGAAAGGTGGTGAAGAATACACCATAAAAAGACAAATGGGAATGAGAACGGGAGCAAATCGTGTTCATCCTTTTTTCCTTCTTTCCCTAAATCGGTCATTGCTAAAATTCACCCAAGATCTCTATTATAGACCTGAATTGGTCGAAGCAGCACTTGAGACTATGACAGAGGGAGTAATAAAAAGTACTATAGCGCAATGCAAAGCTAATGGTGGTAATGTAGTTTTTATCCCTGAGGAAAGAGCAGAAGGTGCAATCTATCCTTTAAAAATTTTTGAGCGATTTTGGTGGCCCTATACGAAAAGAATAGTAGAAGGTTTATATGATGCAGGAATTATTTCCTGGCTTCATCTGGATCAATGTTGGGATCTAAATATTCCCTATTTTAAGGAACTCCCAAAAGCTTCATGCATAATCGATCTTGATGGTCTTACAGATATATTTAGAGCGAAAGAAATCCTTAAAGATCATTTATGCATTATGAGCGATGTAAGCGCTTCTCTGTTTTCTATTGGAACAACAAAACAAGTCGAAGATTATACTAAAAAACTCATTGATAAACTTGGAGTTGACGGAGGACACATTTTAAGCTCAGGATGCGAGGTTCCTCCGACGTGTAAGCCTGAAAATTTCAAAACGTATCTTAAAACAGGTAAAACTTATCAATTATCTAAGAAATAAGACTTTTTATTACATTATTACAATTTATTTCTGTTTTTTTTCTTTTTTAATAGCATCTAACAAACGTTGTACTTCATAAGATTCTGGATATCTCTCAAAAATTTTGTCACAACATTCTATCGCAAGATTACAGACTTTTAATTCCCGGTACGCTAATGCTAAGTTATACCAAGTCTCATATTTGTCAGGTTTTATTTCAACGGCTTTCTTATAGCATTCAATTGCCTTCGTTGAATCACCTTTTCCATTGTAAGCATTACCTATATTGTTCCACCCTTCGTGATCCTTTGGATCTAATTCCACAACCTTTTCATAGCACTCTATAGCTTTATTATAATCTCTATGTTCTCGATAAGCATTACCCATATTATATAATACATCCACGTCATTCGGTTTGAGTTCCAATGCTTTATTCCAACACTTCATCGCCCTTTCAATATCTCTCTTCCCGATATGGTAAACATTTCCAAGATTATACCACCCCTCAAAATGATTAGGATTTAGTTCAACTGTTTTTTCCCACCATTCAATTGCACCATCAGCATCTGATTCTTGTGCAAACTCTAACCCCTTTTTATAAGCCTTCTTGGCTTCTAAGATTCTTTTACTTTTCTCTTCAGGATTGTTATCACTCATTTTTTTTATCCCTTCTTCTAACAACTTCAAGATACCATAGAAAAAAAACTTGCTGAAACATTTTTCAAAATTAATTATTTTTCTTGATCTAGAGCGTTATTTGCAGTATTTTTGTCGATAAATAATTTTATTTTGAATGAATATTTTCCTAAAATTAATTTACTTCGACTTTTTAGGTACTGCATTTGACCATTAAAGAAATTAAACAGAAGGAAGTTCAAACTACGGAATCTAGTTCTTCTACGAAATTAGATGATAAATCTCAGAAGACAAAAACTATGTCTCTTTCAATTAAAGAGGGATCCTTTGGTGGGTTGACTCAAAATTTAGCTAATCAATTTATTACACCATATGCTATTAACTTAAATGTAAGTCCAACCCAATTGGGAATTATGAGTTCGCTTCTTGGGATAATCCCCCCCATAGGGCAGATATACGGTTCTCATCTCATGAAAAAACAATCGAGACGAAGCCTCATGTTAAAAGGTGTAATTTCCCAATCACTGGTATGGCCCCTGATTATTCTTTTAGGTTACTTTTCAATCAACAATTGGATTGTTTCATTCCTTCCTATATTTTTAATAAGCTTTTACATTATCTATTCATTTTTAGGTTCCATTATTGGACCAAGTTGGTTTTCTTTAATGGGAGATATTGTACCGGATGATCGTCGGGGACGCTTTTTTTCTAAACGAAATCTTCTTACAACTGTGATAACAATAATAGTAAGTATTTTTGCTTCTATTGTACTTCAGAGATTTGAAAATCTTAATACAGTTTTCCTTGGTTTTTTTATTATCTTTTCAATTGCTTTTACAAGTAGAATAATTTCTATTTTTTATCTTGCGCGACACTATGATCCTCCTTTTAAGATTGAAAAGAAATCCTATGTGAGCCTCCCTAAATTCTTACGTCAAATCCCTAAGACGAATTTCGGGAAATTTACTCTTTATTTAACATTTTTTTATTTCATGGTGCATATAGGAGCACCTTTTGTAGGATAT
>JAEOTL010000114.1 GCA_016839845.1 Promethearchaeota archaeon | reverse complement strand
TAAGAAAGCTTTAGATTTCTGGTTATTTATTTCGCCCAAAATTGATATAATAGTAGTTAAACAATTCAATGAAGTCTCATGTCGATAAGCCCATAACATTGGTTCTAATGCTTTTTCTTTAAAAAGTTTTTTTAGAGTTTCGGCAGCAAGCTGTCTAATTAGGGGTTCTGAATCTGATATTAATAAATTCTCTAAGAGCTTGAAAACCTCATTAGTTTGAGCGTCAATAACTCCTAAAATTTTAATACAATCCAACCTGGTATTAATGTACTCGGAATTCAACAATGAAATTAATTGTTCAATAGCAGAGGACTTGTTTAACTCCTTTTTCTTTAAATCTTCATAAATTTTTTTCGGTGTTAATGCCATATTCTTTTTGTTTACTAATATCGATTAAATTTTATAATATTATAAAATATTAAATTCTTTCAATCAACATGTAGTCCAAATTAGATAAAACCTATTAACCAATAAAAGCTCAAAATGAAGATTTATTTGCGAGTTTAATAAAAAAAAATTATAATTAAGAAAAAAAACAGTGATCTATTTTAAGTTAGCAACTTCAATTATAGCATTCGCAATCGCTTCAGGTTCGCATTCTTCAATAAAATGGTTTGCTTTTTCAAAAACTTTAACATGCCCTTCAAGCTGTGGAAGATGGTCTTGCCATTGTTGCATGACTTCATCTTTAGCTGATGGGTCCCATTTTCCTAAGACTGCTCGAACACCAATATTTTGCCCTTTAGGACCCCAATAATTGCTAATATTGTCCTGTATAAAGAGGTAAAAAGGAGTTGTATCACGCTCACCAAGGTTAGGTTCTTTATATATATTTCCATAACCCCACACTGGCGTTTGAAGTACTAAACGTTTGGAACTCATTACATTTGCTTCCGACTGAAACTGCTCTCTAAAGATTTTTTGAGGTACACTTTCATCTTCTGAGAAACTACCCATCTCTCTTGCTGTGGCAAGCATAGTAGGCACGAGCGATATTAATTCTTTCGGATCCTCGGGATTATAAAAAATTGCATAAGAAGCAAACGCGCCCCATAAATTGTTTGGGATTATTTTTGGTGTCTTACACCAGGGAAATTGTTTTAATGGATAATTCTCGTATGTCATACCTGATTTTGGAAATGGAAAAACAGTAGTATTTAATATAATAAGATTAGATATACGTTCAGTAACCTTCAAGAAAGCACCAATACCAATTGGGCCACCCCAATCATGTATTATTAGAGTTACGTTCTTTAAATCAAGATGCTCTATAAGTTCTAATAGATTCTTGGCATGATCCATACAAACCATCTCATATGTCGCTTGATCAGACAAGCCAAAACCAATATGATCCATTGCAACGATCCTGAATGGTTTCTTGGATGAATTGATCGTGTGCTTAATAACATCTCTATATGTGTAGGAACATTCGGGATTGCCATGAACAAATACAATTGTGTTATCTGGATTTCCTGACCCGTGAATGCTATCTCTGTAAAACATTTTTTTCCCAGCATCAAGTCCTTCTGATAATTCATACCAGAATTCACATCCCTGGGGAAAATAATCAGATGGAACGCTACTGATTGGTGAATTACTTGGAATGGAGTTCAGATTTGTTTTATCGCTCATTTAAATCACCAATTATACCTATCTTTCTTTAAATAATATTAGAATCCGCCGTAGCTTCGTCCTTCTATATTTTTTATAATTATCTCATCTAAGTCGTTTTTTACTATGCTTTTACTCCCGGATCTCATAAAGCCGTCGACTATATTTTTATAAAAATTTTCACTAGCTTCCATTTCTTCCTTGATCTTTATCGGTATTTTGTTTGGATATGTAGTTTTGTAAGGGATATCATCATCTTTAATGGATCCGTCCTTCTCGTAAAGATACGTCTTAGCCGGTTCTTCCCGTGGTCTTCGATTAAATGGATCAAACATGTGTTTCTTCTTGAATTTCAATGCACTCTGTTCAATAGCACTTGACATTAATTCCATCATTGGTGTAGGTTCACCAATAAGATCCCTAAATCTTTCATCTGTTTTTATAACTCTTCGTCTTACAACGCCATTTGGCGCAAAGCGATCCATTGCACCTAACAT
>JAEOTL010000037.1 GCA_016839845.1 Promethearchaeota archaeon | reverse complement strand
ATTATTCCATCATTAGGAATATTTACAATTTCATATGTATTTTTATCCTCAATCATTCCCTCAAGGATTGCAACAGCTCGTTCTCCGGAAACAGCACGTTTAAAAACTCCCTTTTTTGGATATCTTCCTTTCTGAAGTCTATTATGATATCGCCTTAACATCCCGAGCACACCCTTATTTCCTTGCTCCATTTTCTCGATCCAATCATCAAAATCCTCATATTTTGTGTGATCCTTAGCAATTTGAACATATTCAGCGAGATGGTTGTCCCCTACATATGGGAACCAACCTGTTCGCTTATATAACTCGAATGTGAGGTCAGCAAAATGAAATCTGTCCCATTTATCCTTTTTGTAGAAATCCATGAGATTTGCATTAAATTTTTTCATTAAATTTTCGCCAGTCCTTATATCCTCCATATCTAATACAAAAGCAAAGTGGTTTAAACCACCAACAACAATTTTTATATTGTCAATACATTTCCTTACTTTTTTTAATTTCTCCAAAGAGGACAATTCATTTGCTCTAATATCATCATCGATAATTCGTGGTAAATCTCGCAATAGTAAATTTATTTGATGACATAACCCTACAAAGTTTAAATCGGGAACAGCTCGATGGATCGCAAGGCATATTCGAGACATAGGATTTGAATAATTTATAAAGAAGACCTCAGGATTCGCTGCATAGGCTTCCTTTGCAATATCTACAATAGTGGGTATCTGTCGAGCGGAGTGAAAAAATCCTCCGGGGCCCCCGTTCTCAGCCATCATCTCAGTAGAACCATGTTTGTGAGGAATTCTATGATCTTGCCAGCGATGGTAAAATCGATCCCCGTGCTCTATTGAGCAAATCACCACATCTGCATCTTTTAGCGCAGCTTTTTGATTTTGTGTCTTTTCTACTATAAATTTTTCGCCCTTAATTTCATTCTCCTTACAGACAATATCATAAACTCTGTTTAATTTCTCCTCATCAATATCAATGAGGGTGATGGTAGAACCTTCTAAAGCTTTACTTTGATAAATATCATTAAGGGTTACTGGTCCAAATGCTGCACTACCTGCCCCAAAAAAGGTTATTTTTTTATCCATAATCTAAACCATCATTTCATGATGATATATAAAAAAGTAATATTTTGATCAAGATAAACTGATAGTTTTACTAATTAATTAAACTAAAAAATTTAACATCAATAATTTATTTACTATAATAATTACAATTTGTTTTGAAAGTGAAATTAAAAAATGAGTAAATGGGATTTGCCTCCAAAAGGCGGACATATGGATCTCCCTGATGGTATTTATCTTCAGAATATGGCGATTGATGAAATAAAAGAAAGAGTTAAAAAGAATGATGTTATTATTATTCCGGTTGGATCTACGGAAAATCATGGTCCAGCTGCTTGTATAGGGGAAGATACTTTTTTAGTTACCCGAATGGCAGAATTAGTTGCTCAAAAAACAGGATGTACTGTCGCACAACCAACTTGGTATGGTAGTCACCCTTACCACCACGTTGGAATGCCTGGAACGATTATAGTTCCTGAAGAAACCTTCAAATCACTTTTAAGATCAGTTATGGCGGGTTGTTGGAATATGGGCTTCAGAAAAATGATACTATTAAACGGACATGGTCAAGAATACGTGATACCAAGTGCCATTCATGAGTTTGCTAAAAATTATCAATTACCTATGGTTGTATGCAATGTTAATTGGTATCATGCGATCCCTGAACATTGTATGGATCAAGAACATGGGGGTCCTTTTGAAACACCTTTTATCCATGCCGATGAAGCAGAAACCTCATTTTCAATGACTCTATTTCCAGAGATGATAAAAAAGATCGATGCTAGTGAAGATAATATCCCAGCGGGATGGATGCCAGAAGGTCATGTTGATAAGGCAGGTAATATTTACCAAAAACCTATTAGGTGGTATGGACAAGTTGGATTTGGTCCTATTGAATTAGCAGCATACCCAGAAGGTCATGTTGGTTGCCCAAGTAAAGCATCCTTCGAAAAAGGGAGACCTGGAATTGAAGCTTTCCTTGATTATTTGGAGAAATTAGTAAATGATATATTAAAGACATTTCCACCAGGAAATCTACCTCCAATTGAGGGGATTACACAAAGAGATCCAAAGGAAGTTGAACAATATATAAAAGGACCATTAAACGGCGGAAAAAGTATTTATGAGTTAAAATATCCCCCTTAAAAATAGATTTTTAATTTTTTTTTAATTAAAGTCATATCATAATAGAGAGTTGAAATGTTAAATGAAAGCTGTAGAATTGAGTGCGAAATGGGATCCAAAACCGGAATTCAAACTTGGATCTAAAGATATAGATGAAAAGCTAACTTATTTAGGATCTCTAGTATGGCGTTATCCGGAAGTAAAAATAATAGAGAAGGAAAAACCGAAAATTAAAGCAGATGAGGTTTTAATTAAAGTAAAGAGATGTGGAATATGTGGCTCTGATGTACATATGCTTCAATCTTATGATGATGGTTATATTTATTATCCTGGATTAACTGCTTTTCCAGCAGTACTAGGACACGAATTTGCGGGTGAAATTGTGGGGGTAGGAAGTAATGCAATAAATAAGAGAACAAGTAAACCTTATGAAGTAGGAGAACCAGTTACAGTAGAGGAAATGGTATGGTGTGGGGAATGCAGACCATGTTGTGATGGGTATCCAAATCATTGTGAGCGTTTGCAAGAAATAGGATTCTCGATTGATGGAGCCTACGCAGAATATATAGCAGTTCCAGCTAAGCTTTGTTGGAGCTTGAAGAAATTAAAAGGAAAATATGATAATATTTATAAAATTGGTAGTTTAGTAGAGCCCACTTCAGTGGCTTATAATGCTGTTATAGAACGAGGTGGTGGAATACGTCCCGGTGAAAACGTCGTTATTTTAGGTGGAGGACCAATAGGTATAGCAGCAGCAAGAATATTAAAAACCGCAGGTGCAGCTATGTGTATTCTCTCTGAACCTAATATTCATAGAGCCTTATTAGCTAAAAAGATGGGTGTAGATTATATAATTAATCCTGAAAAAGAAGATTTCGTAGATAAAGTTAAAGAATATACTGATAATGAAGGTGCTGCATTATATCTAGAGGCCACCGGACTTCCTCACGTTGTTACTGATGATATTCAAAATGTAATCTGGGATTGCAAGGCAGTTAACAGCACGGTTGTAATCGTAGCACGTGCGGAACAGCGAATGCCAGTTTGTGGAGAATATTTTCAAGTGAGAAGAGCTCGTATTGTGGGTGCGCAGGGACATTCAGGACATGGAACTTTTCCAAATGTAATAAGTGCTATGGCCGCTGGAATGGACATGACTCCGATGATCACTAAAGAAATATCAATTGAGGAAGTCCCTGAGAATCTGAAATTATTACAAACTGACCGAGAAAATTGTAAAATTTCTGTAAAAATTGGTTAACATCCCAACTTGTGGCTTTTTTCTTTTCAAAGTTTAGAAAGGATTACTTAGTTGATCAACCTTCAATTGAGAAGAGCTTTTTCATCCAATTTGGTAATATAAAGCCGAAGTAAAGTAATAAGCTACCTATACTAAGAATACTTCGTGTAAGAACCACAGTAATTGGGGTAAGAGGGATTGCTATGTCTAAAATTGCGCCAATCACAATAAATAGAATTGCTAATAAAACAAATTTTCCTTTCAACCTAATCTCATGTGAATCGGATTTAAACGAATTTTTAGCAAGTAAGAAACCAAAAACAGTAAAAATAACTAAAACAGAATTT